>JANQRQ010000141.1 GCA_028284485.1 Planctomycetaceae bacterium
TCCCAGCCCGACACGCTGAAGGATATCTTTCGCCAGGTCGCGTCTTTGTTTTTTGGTATACGCCCCCAATTCCAATGCCAGCAAAACGTTCCGAAGCGCTGTCAGCGATTCGAAGAGATTGTGGGCCTGAAATACAAAGCCAATTTCACGGCGAGCTTTGACGATGTCCGCCTGGCTGAGCGCCTGATATTCTCGCCCCAGCGCAAAGAGTTTCCCCTCTTGAACCTGCCTTAGCGTACCGACAAGTGTCAACAGTGTGGTTTTCCCCGATCCGGAAGGGCCTGTCAGCAAAACGATCTGCCCAGGCATTAACTCGAGGTTGATGTCGAACAGAACTTGCTTGCGGTTCTCGCCATCGCCGAAAAAATGGTTCAACTGTTCGATCTGAACGGTCGCGTCGCCGGTGTCGATCATGCTGGATACTTGCCGTCCTAATAGAGTTCTGCGGGGTCGGTCTGCACAACTTTGCGGACAGCTAGCATTCCCGCGAATACGCACATGAATATCGAAAGGACTAACACTGTGAATACTCGATCTGGCTTCAAATCCATCAAGATTCCCGTCCATCCTTCGACGGCATTGTAAAGCAAGGCACTTAGGACCAAGCCGGGTAAGAAGCCCAAAATTGCCAACAATACCGCCTTTTGCATCACAACTTTCAGTAAGTATCGATTTGTGTAACCGATGGCTTTGAGTGTGGCGAACTGCGGGGCATTCTCAGCAATGTCGTTAAACAGAATCTGGTAGCAGACTGTGACACCGATGACGAAACCAATAACGACCCCGAGCCCAAATATCTTTCCTACAGGAGTGAATGTTGCCCAATAGGAACGAATTCGTTCAACAAACTCTGGTTTTGTCAGCACAATGACATCGTCGGGCAATCGTGATGTGAGCGATTGCTTAATTTCAGTCAGATCCAAATTCGGGTCCGCCTTGAGAAGTCCAAGTTCGATTTGATTAGGATCTGGCTCACCGGTCATCGGGTTTGAAAAAAAGCGAAGGAAATTCGTCTCAGACATCAACAGATGGCCGTCGACTCGAAAATTCGCTCCGATATCGAAGGTCCCAATCAAGTCGACCCGGCGCCCTGATAGCTCCGCAATCGTACCTTGTTCGATTCGACCAAACATATCACGCGACCGCGCATCGAACATTGCCGTATCGGGCATTTCCAATTCCTTGGCGTGAGCAAGGACCTCAGGCATCAGGAATACCGGATCGGAAGGTCGAAAGCCGAACGTGACAACAATGTGTGTTTTGTCATTGTCGAAATTCTTCCAGGTGCTTCCGTATTCCGCGAGGTACAAGGGATACGCATCGACGACACCCTCTGTGGCTAAGGCTTGCACAAGTCGCGTCCGAGAAAATGGCTGAATCGGCAGAAGGTCCTCTTTGAGTTGATTCATGACGAACAGATCGGCATTCAGCTTGCCAATGACATTTGTTTGGCTGTCATAAACGCCGTTCATAAAGCCGATTTGCATGAACATCAGGAACACGGCAAAAGCAATTCCCATTAGCGACGAGGCCAATCGCGCCTTGTTATGAAGCAACTCCGACCATGCTAGCGGCGTTTTCTGAAACATTAGATTGTGAAATCTCGACCAGCGAAATTAGCGACGGTGAATTGACGTCCCGCGTAAATGGGTCCCTTCGAATCTGTAAAGGCTGCAATCGATGGGGCGCATCGTGGGGATCGCTCAAAGTCGTCAGAATAGATCAGCAGGGTTGGCTCGCTTAACTTTGCGAACTGCGAGCATACCTGATAACGAACACAAGGTTGCGCTCAGGGCGAAAACTGTGAGCATGATGCCTGGCGTCATTTGCATTGGCAGTGGAGTTACAATATTGAGCATTTGAAACAACCCTGTCGCGACAATAAGCGCCGGTAGAAAACCGAAGAATGTGAACAAAATCGCCTGCTGAAGAATGACGGCATAGACTTGGGACATCTTGTAGCCAATCGCTTTAAGAGTGGCATATTCGCGAATGTGATTCACGATGTCAGCTGAAAGAACCTGATAGAGAATGACTGCGCCCACGACGAAGGCGAGCCATAATCCTGTCGTAAAAACGATGCCGACAGGCCGATCTTGCATCAGATACCTCTGCTCATGCTGGAAGAGATAGTCGCGTGTCCAAACCTGAACATCGTTCGGTAGGACCGCTTCCAAATCGGCCTTAACCTTGTCGCGATCGGCGTTTGGTTGGAGCCAAATGAGTCCCACGGTGACGTCGTCCAACGAATGATCGTTAAAGATCCGGGAATAGGTCGCATCACTGACCATCATCGTCGCTCCGGCAACGAACGGCGCCCCATGACGGTATTCCCCCAGCACTTCGATCCGTTGCCCTTGAACTTCCGTCCGAGTTCCGGCTTCAAAGTTCTCGAACGTCGGGTCGGTCTTTAGGTCGACAGCGGCCGTGTCGAGTTCAGAGAGTCGTGCCAGCAGGTCATTCGTGGTCTCCGATTTGAATGGGCGAAAACCAGGGTTGATTCCCATGACTCCCAGTTCACGTTTCACTCCTGTGGAGACGTTGCGCCATTTGCCCGATTGGTAGTACAACGGAATCGCTTGGGCAACTCCCGGTACGCTCAACGCTTGAAAGACTCGAGCCCGTTTCAACTGACCAGCGTCGAGCAAAAACGAATACTGATGCGAGACGAGTGTGATTTCATTGGTGAACTGGTCGTAAGCAAGCACGGACGAATTGTACATGGCCCGGTACAGGCCCAATTGCAGAAAAATAAACAGAATGGCCATGGAAACGCCGGCCATTGCAAAGATCGTCCGCGCTTTGCGATGGACAAGGTTATACCAGGCCAACGATGTCTTCATGGTAAGGCCCAATGCCCCTCGACATGGTGTCAGCGCAAATGCGACTTAGTCTTGCTGTTTCGTTTGGATTTCGACTCGGACCTGTAGATTATTAAATGGCGCAACTGAGTCGCTTTCCTCGAGACGTATTCGAACTTCGATGACTCGCGCATCGACCGGGGCAGCAGGGTCAATATCGAGAACGTCGTTCTTAGAAATGATATGGCCGACCTGATCAACAGTTCCC
>JANQRQ010000160.1 GCA_028284485.1 Planctomycetaceae bacterium
TTTCCATCGGGGAGTTTCTTCGGCGGGAAATTATTCATCGCGTCGTCGAAGACGGTACCATGGGCTTGCCATTCTTTCGCGTCCTCATCCCAGCGAAATGCTTCCAGGCTGAGCCCTTCGCCCGGATAGCCCGGTGGGTTGAAATGGGTGGCTAGCGCCAACAATTGGCCGTCGCGAATCCAAAACCCGCGCGCGATCCATCCGAAGCCGTCAATGAGTGGTGGACCCGAGAGTTCGGCCGGCTCGCTCCAGGTCAGCCCATCGTTGCTAATGGCATACGACACCCGTGTATCGGGTTGATCGTGCCCCGGCACCGCGTTTCGATGCTGCTCCGACGTTAATTTCGGATTAGGAACTCCCGGTCCATCGCTCCACATTGCCCAGTAGCGATCAGAGAAGTGCGCCAGATAGGCGTGTTGGTGCACCCAAGTTCCGCCTCGGTCACGCACATCGCTGATCATCGCGGGTTGCAAAGGCAGGCGCGGCAGCTTGTCGTAGTCGATCCCATCGGGATCGGTCCCGGTATCCGGTCGATTGAGCATTAACGCCGACTGTGAATTCGTTATCGGATGTGGCTGAGTCAGATCCGGCACCGCCGCCTGTTTCTTCACAGTCTGTTCCACTTCTTGGGCTAACGCGGGAGTCGTCGAGCAGACGATCGCAGCAGCGACTGCCAACAAGGAAAAAACTCCTGGGAATCTCGGCAAGACGAGACTTACGACTGCAGTCGCCAAAGTTACGATCGTCCTCAGAATAGCATTAGTTGTCATCGCGTTGAAACTCGACTCATTCCCGCGCGGGAATCCACGGTTTAGCAACAACTTATGAACCACGAAAAAGACGAAAGTTACGAAAGTCGATTGACAGTCCTTAACAAGCAGGAACCTTTCGTTTCGTTCGTGTCTTTCGTGGTTCCCTCCATTTCATAATAAGCGAGTTAAACTGCGCTCATTCTCATTTCAGGAACACATTCGACAGGACGGACGTGATTGGCAAGGTGACAAAACTTGATCCTATCTTGTTCATCCTGTCTTTACATCGAATCATCTCCGCGTGCTCCGTGACTCCGTGGTGAAACAAGTTTCCGTCAGTCCCGCGTTGCTGGCCTGTCCCCGCACAGGCGGGAATTCATCATTTGCTGATGGAATCTACACTGCGGGCATCGTGTTCCATTAGGGGGCCAACGCTTCGGTCAGAATGCGCCCGTCACACGGAAATTCCAGTCCCAGTAAATGGGCAATCGTCGGTGCGATGTCGACGTTCTTAATCACATCGAGTTGTTTGCCGTTAGCAAGCCCTGCACCGGCGGCGACAAACATGGCATGCATGAAATCGGGGCGAGGATCGTGTCCATGCGCACCTCGATGGCTGCCCACTTCTGAAACGACCGGCCCAGTGACGTTATTCGTAAACGAGAATCCCGGACCGGTCATCAACATCAGATGTGGCGCTTCGGGGTTATCAGCCGGATCGGGCACACCAAGCTTCGTAAACTGCTCGGGTCGTAGGACGCTTTGAATCGCCGCCACCTCATTGAAATCCTTTTCCAGTCGATCGGTCAATTCATCCCGACGTGATTCGTCGAGCACATAAACGAATGCCGAACCGCCTTGGGCAATACACCAGGCGTCCCGTCGTTCGACTTCGTCCTTGTTTCCAACCGCGACGAGCCCCAAATCTTTGAGAACCACATTCGGCTGAATTGTTTGCTCGTACGGAGCGAATCCGTGATCTGACACGACAAATAGCGCCGATTGTCCGGCGAATGGCGGCTCCTGCAAGGCGGCCCAAACCTCTCCCAACCGCTGATCGCTTTCCGCCACCGACTGATAAGCAGCCGGTGTATTGGGACCATAGGCATGTTCCACGCCGTCGGGAGTCACGAGATGCAGCAGAATCAGATTGACCTTATGCTGCGATAACAGGTGCTTTGTCACCTGCGTGTATAGAATATCCCGCTGGGTTGAGTATTGCTTTCCCCAACCCCATTCGCCTAGTTTCGAAATATCGATGCCGGCATCGGAAAGCTCCTCGACGAAGCCCGGTGTGGTGTACTGCGCGTGCAGTTCCGGCTTGTTCGAATCGGGAATAACCCAATCGAGTGTCTTGGCACCGTTCGAGCAAGGCCAGATCACACTCGCTGTCGACAGCCCCGCTTGGTGGGCGACGTCGTACAGGGTCGGCACACGAATCGCCTGCTGTTTCGTCAACACCGGATCGCCGATGTACGTCACTTGCTTGTTGGTTTCGCGATTCCACGAAGAGTTCCCCACCACTCCATGCTTGGCCGGGAATGTTCCAGTGGCCAGAGACGTATGCGACGGCCAAGTCACGCTTGGCAAGACCGTCAACATCCCCCGCGCCGAGACTCCCTGCGATGCGATCGCCCGCAGGTTAGGCATGTCGGCACGCGGGTCCTCCAAGTAGCTGGCCGACAGACCGTCGACACTCACCAGGACCACATATTTTGCCGGCCCTTCCGCAACCGCCACCAAGTGAGCAGAAGCCAGCAACAAAGCTGCAATTGCAGTCGCGCGACGTAACATCGTTCAGACCTTCTTCCGACAAGAAGTCGTTGTTAATTTCCAAAGGGACAGTTTCAAAAGTGATTTATACACATGGTACGGCAATTCCGCCGTCAAAGCATCCAGTAAGCGGCGCAAAAGCTGACTTGAAAATGGCGTCTCCGGTCGCATCAGAATCGAGCCCGACCGACGCAAAGTGCATTTCCCGGTCGAAGCCACATTGACCTCGACAAATTGCACGAGATACTATTCAGTGCGCACAGAACGAGATTCGCAGGTGACTCATCATGAGATGTCGACGATATTCGTCGCGCCGGCGGTCGTGGATTCCTCGTCCTTGATGCCATTAAAACGTAAGGAACGACACTATGACGACGGATGGTCATCGCGGGCCGAGAATCGGCACGATTCTCTTGTTATTGCTGCTTCCGTTCGTAATCGCCGGGATTTGGATGTGGTTTTCAACCATCTCGGTTTCCGGTTCCACGACGTTGCCGAACGGCATCCCTGTCGCCATTACGGCCGGTATGGGAGGGTTCTCTGTCTCGGACAATTCTGAAAGCACGAAAATTGAAACAGCGGGTCGGACCATCGAATTCCGAGATTCGCAAATCATGGTCGATGGCGCCAATGTGGGCACAATCGACGATTCCGTGCAAAAGATTGCCGTCACCGTCAACCGCGATGGCATGACGCTTGCAACTGACGGGGAGACAATTTGGTCGGCGGAGTAAGAATGCTGCCCACAGTGCATATGTAGCGCGACACGAATCCTGCGTGTTCAGAGCAACACGTTGAATGTGGCATGTTTGAGCCGCAGAGCGCTAGCTCGCGGGCCACGTGGCGTTTGAACCAACGACACTCGACGAGTTAAACGTTGCATCGCACGAAATCAACCGGCGGTGTGGCAACAGCGATTGCTCCTACCAGCGCCCAGCGGCGCGCAATCATCGGGCGATAACGTGTCGCGGGAACTGTTTCGTGAACAATGCGTTCAATCGATCTGTTGCATCATCGCGGATTCTTCCGCTTGAGTCGGCCAAGGGCTGCTGAACTCGATGCTCGGTGTCGCACCGATCTGATTAGTGCGAGCCGGCGACGTGGGCTCTGTTTGGAAATCGCGCTTGTCCGCGTCGACAAATTCGGGGTCGGCCTTTTCGTTATGCGTTGGAAGTTCCAGAGATTCGTGACGACGTTCGGTTTCTGTCGAGATAAGACGGGCGACATCTCTCCGATTGTTCCAAAACAGATTGTTCTCGATCGTTACCTCGGGAAATGATTCGTCGTCTGTGTTGTCGCCGGCAGAAAACGAAATGCCATTTTCGTTGTCGAAGAAGATATTGCCGCGCACAACCATATCTTCGACCGACCAGCACTCTACGCCACCACCTCCATGGCGATACTGATTGATCGAGCCGCCGACAAACGTGTTTCGCTCAATCGTATCGCCGCAGTTTCCACCAGCCCAAATGCCGTTGCCGACGAAAACACTGTTACGGATCGTAGCCGACGTCGTGTCGTCGGCATAAATGCCGGCCCGTCGATTATCGAAGATCAGGCAATCAACAATCGTTGGCGAAGCACCGTCGTAGCGGATTCCGTGAAACCGCATCGCCGAAATCCGGCACCCTTTGATCGTCGTGGCATCGGAGCCTTCACGAAGCATAACGCCACTGTAGCCGCAGTTCCGAATATCACAGTCGACGATATCAGCTGATCCCTCCTTGCCGAAGTCGACTTGAATTCCGCTGCCGCGAATCCCGCCGACCAGGCAATTGCGAATGGTGACCTTCGCTGATTTCTTAATGTGGAATCCCTCAATTGCTGAATCAACGACGGCACAGTCCACGATTTCTGCGCGACAATTCTCTAACAGAACGGCCGGTGCGCCGCCGAAACCGCCTTGGTTGATCACGCCGGGGCACGACATCCGCAGTTGACTCACAACCACGCCGCTGGTGTTTCGCACGGTCAAGCACGACTTGGGGCCATACTTCTCGAAGACCTCTTTCAAGATGGCCATTTGTTCGTCACCGCCGGAAGCATTCTTAATCCGCTCCAGACCCTGTTCGATTGCAGCGCGACGCTCGTCGGGCAGAAAGCTCAAATCGTGATCGAATCGAAACCAGCGAGAAGTCAGCCGCGTTTGATCCCAGCCGGCCCCTTCGATGCGAATCGGCTTTGTCACGACAACCCCGCCCGAGAATGTCCCCGGTCCGATGCGGATTAACCCATTCTCGGGGGCCGCGTCGATTGCCTCCTGGATCGTCGCAAAGTCGCCGCTCCCATCAGCTCGGACCGTGAGGACATCCTGCGCATTGCTTCGATTCGCAGCGATCCAGATGGCGCCGATCATGATTATGCCTAACAATCCAAACGTGTTTGCAGATGGAATCATAATCTCCGGCCCTTGAATGATGACCTGTTTGATGTTCGATGAACCGAACGCGCACCGGCTGCTATATGCAGGGCGAAATCAAGAGAATGATATAACAGCGAATCTTCGGGCCCGGCGTGTTTTACAGAAGACAATCGCGATCGGCCCAGCCACGCCGACAGCCACCGACGGCGCCACAAGGCCGCGGCCACTGGTTCAGGCGGAAACCAGTCGGTATGATCGGCTGCAGAAAAGGAGCCTAAATATGCTGCGAATCAACGTCATTTCGGGAATCGTCTTCGCCGGTCTGTGCTTGGCGATTAGTCTGCAGTCGACGCTCGCGGGCGAAGCGAACTGGACCGGTTGGCTGGGGCCAAATCGGAACGGTTGGGTCAGTGACTTTCAGCCACCAACTTCTTGGCCAAAGGAATTGAAATCGGCCTGGCAGGTCGACGTTGGCACCGGCTATGGTTCGCCACTCGTTGCCGGCGATCGGGTTTATCAGCACGCGCGCCAAGGCGAAGAGGAAGTGGTGTGGTGTCTCGATTTGGCGACCGGCGATGTCGAATGGCGGAAGAGTTACCGGGTGCCGTTCAAGGTGCGCGGGGGAGCCGAGTTTCACGGGAAAGGACCGAAGTCGTGCCCGGCATTGGCTGATGGCCGGCTATTTACGCTGAGTATTCTTGGAACACTCTACGCTTGGGATGCGGAGACAGGCGATTTGCTGTGGCAGCGCGATTACAGCGCTCGGTTCAAGCAGGGACACCCGCATTGGGGAGCCTCGGGATCGCCACTTGTCGACGGTGACCGTGTGGTTGTCCATTTTGGAACCGACGACAAGGGCGTATTAATCGCGTCGGATACAGCCACCGGCGAACAAGTTTGGAGTCAGGGGAACGATCCCGCTTCGTATTCGTCACCAATCCCCGTAGAGATTGACGGAATTCGGCAAGTCGTCGATTGGAATCAGCGGGCGCTGGTCGGTGTCGATGCCGAAACTGGGCACCTCTTGTGGGAGTATCCTTTTCCTCAGGTGACGACCGACCAAAACATGCCGACGCCGGCGTTTTATAACGGCCGCGTGCTGGTTGGCGGCGAAAACCGGGGCGTCCGCAGCGTGAAACCAAAGCTGGAAAATGGCAAGTGGACGGTGACAGAGCTTTGGCATCAAAAGTCGGTGGCCCTCGACATGAGTACGGCTGTCGTCAACGGCGATTTGCTGTTTGGTTTTTCGCATTACGATTCGGGGCGTTTGTTCTGTCTCGATATCGAGACGGGCAAAGTTTTGTGGCAAGGCCCACCACGCACCGGCGACAATGTGATGTTTTTGTCGATCCCGGGGTACGTGGTGGCGCTGATTGACGACGGCGAATTGCAGATCGTCTCGGCGAACGGCGAGAAGTTCGACTTGGCCGCGTCGTATCGTGTCTCAGAAGAACCGACCTGGGCACCGCCCGTACTATTGGATGACGGTTTCTTGATCAAGGATCAGCAAACGCTAACGCGGTTCGTCTGGCCGTGAGATTGAGTAGGCAACAGCACTGGGGCTGTAAACGCCGATAGCAGGAACGAGTTTAGAATAGCGCCCCAGCCACCCGCTGTGAGTCGAATTAGCGGCGGGTTGTAGAAAGTGCGTATGCGAGACCGGTACGAACTGCGTATTGATTGATCGCTTCGCGCTCGCGGGACGGTCGATTTCTGCAATTTCCCGGCATGCCCATCCTGCTAACGCGATATGGGCATGGCACCCGGCACAGATCTAGAACCGGTGGGACAGACATTCCTGTCTGTCGAGCAACCTTTTCCCCTCTGTCTAGATAACCTATTGCATCGAGTGTCGAGAAATCGTCGTAACTATTGTTATCAACTCGTTCCCAGGCTCCCGCCTGGGAACGCACCGAATACGTGGCTCCTACCTCGTTCAAATGGATTCCCGCCTTCGCGGGAATGACGTGATGTTGGGCTCTGGCTCAAGAATTCCTCATCTAGATGCAATTCGTTGCTCTGGGAGAGGGCTAGGGTGAGGGTATTTCGATGAGTCAGTGGGGTGCGTGCTGAGACGCACCGCGTGTATTCGAATCCTATGTGAGTGACGACCATTGCAACGAGTCATTCCCGCGCAGGCGGGAATCCAGTCAGTGTGCCAGGTGCGTGCGAGCACGCACCCTACAAGCTAAATTCCTTATTAGAGCCGCAGAGGGCACCGAGTTCACTGAGAAGGTGCCGTCCGTCGTAGTACGTCCAAAACTTTGCGATCTCTGCGTCCTCTGTGGTAAAATTCAATACGTACTTCCCGTCCGGCAGGCATGAACTTGCGCATCAGTGGACGGGGCTCTGTGTTAACTGGATCGCAATTCCCCGGCATGCCCATCCTGCTAGCGCGATATGGGCATGGCACCCGGCGTAACTGGTGAGTCGTAAGGGAAGTAGTGATTATCAATTGAAGGTATGGGCAAATAGACGAACCGATATCGATGGAACAACAACGTTTTGAACGCGGCAACAGGGGGCAAGATTGTTGGTACTCCGAAATTGCTCTTGGTGCTGGCATATTCGTGGCTGGGATGGGTCTACTCGCATGGTGGAGTTTTAGTTATCTGGGTTACGATGAGTTCAACTTGTTCCTCACGATGTGGGTCGTGTCGTCATTTCTTGCTTGGCCAACAGCGCTCTTGTCGGCCTGCCTTAGCGTGTTGCTAATTCGAAATGGCCACCACCCTTCGCCATGGCCTGCAATTAGCCTGTGTTGCTTTGGAATTACAATCATCGTATTCACGTGGATCGCATGGTAAACATTCTGAGCCGCGTAGCCGCGTAGGGTGCGTGCTCGCACGCACCTTTGGTAGACTGATAGCCAGCCAGCAAATGTCTGCGCACCTTCAGCAATCAAATACTGATGAACGCCCGGATTTGACAAGCCGACCACAATGACGCAACAACCTCCGCGAATTGGTGAGCCGGCACCTTGGTTCATGTGTCGCTCGCCCATCAATCCGGAATTCCACTTCGACACGATTGGCGGGCGGTATATTGTCCTCTGTTTCTTCGGAACAGCCGGCGATGAGGCTGCCCGTAAAACGGTCGAAGCTTTTTACGCACGTCGGGAACGCTTCGATGATGTCGACTATTGCTTTTTCGGCATTAGTATCGATCCACAGGATGAAGCGGCCGGCAGAGTCGAGGAGCAACTGCCGGGCATGCACCTCTTCTGGGATTTCGACCAGCAGGTGAGCCGCCGCTACGGATTGATCGGCTCTCCGGAGGCGACGTCCTATTCGCCCAGAACGTTCGTGCTCGACGAACGAATGCGAATCGTGGCGATCATTCCGTTCGCTCCGGACGCAGAACAACATGTGGCGACCATCATGGAAATTCTGGATCGCCTACCACCACTCAAAGCGGCATCGGCGGCAGATGTGCCGGCCCCCGTCTTGGTGGTACCGCGTATCTTCGAGCCGGAATTGTGCCGCATGTTGATCAAGTACTACGATGATCTTGGCGGTCAGGAATCGGGGTTCGTGCGCGACGTCGACGGCAAGACGGTTTCGATTCACGACTATGGCCACAAGCGCCGCCGCGATCAGGAGATCACCGACGAAAAGCTGCGTAACGCCTGCATGTACCGCATTCACGATCGGCTGGCACCGGAGGTTCACAAAGCGTTTCAATTCCGAGCCACTCGGATCGAACGTTATATCGTCGCTTGCTACGACAGCTCGACCGGCGGCCATTTTCGCGCGCATCGTGACAATACGACCAAAGGGACGGCTCATCGCCGTTTCGCCGTCTCAGTGAACCTGAATACCGGCGAGTACGAAGGGGGCCGATTGTGGTTTCCCGAATATGGACGTCAACAGTACGCCGCCCCAGCCGGAGGAGCGGTCGTCTTCTCTTGTTCGCTATTGCACGAAGCCATGCCGGTCACTTCGGGAACACGGTATGCCTTCCTGCCATTCTTGTACGACGATGCAGCCGCCGAAATCCGCCAGCAGAACCTGCAGTATGTGGCGATGAAACAGCAACAGTAGCTCGTATGTGTCGGTTCTGGAGTTACGCGCCTGCAGTTTATCGGACAGGATTCGCGTGTATTGGGGGGCAGATGCCCAGTTCCAGAAGCAATCGAGGGCTGACAACGTTCATTCCCTCGCTGACGCGTCGGGTTACCATTGCCATCCGACCGTCGAAAATCGGAATCGTTTCCGCGGACGCTCACTCCCCCGAAACCGATTGAATCAACCCGCGCATATACCCCAGCGCGAAAGCTTCCGCCGCAATTCGGCCGCCGACCATCCTGGGGAGGTGGTCGGAAATGACCGCGCCGGTGTAGCCGCTTTCATGCAGTGCACGCATGACTTGCGACATATCGACGTATCCATCGTCGGGAAAGGTTTCGACGAACCCTTCGGGCAGCGGTGCACTGACGTTGCGGAAATGGATTTTGAACAGCTTCTTCTGGCCTGCGAAATGACGGATGGCATCGAGTACGTGTTTGCCGGTCCCGGCGCCGCCTTCGATCCATGAACCAACGCACAAGCAGACGCCAATGTTGGGGCTGTCTGCAAATTCGAGTGCCCGAACATAGCCGTCAAAATGACCGAAGATACTGCGGGGAACGCCACCCAAATCATAAACCGGAGGGTCGTCTGGATGGATGCCGATGTAGACACCTGCTTCTTCAGCAACCGGGACTACCTGCCGCATGAAGTACACGTAGTTGTCCCAGAGTTCTTCTTCCGAATAACGACGGCCGTGCGACAATGGGTTCTTCCAAGTCTTGCCGGCCCAGCGACCCTGTGCGGTATCGAGCCGAAGCGACCGAGCACTGGCGCCGCCGCGCGTTTCTTCTCGTCCGCTGCTCCATATTCCGTTGCCCATATGTGCATAAGTCGAATAGTAAATACCGACCTTTCCAAGCAATCGAATGTAGTCGATGTATTCGGCAATCTTTTTGTCGCGCCCCGGAAGGTTCAATGTCACCTCTTCCATGTTGTGACAACTGTTGTTGGCCAGACGATAAATCTTCAAGCCGTGGTTTGCGAATCGGCGGATCAGCGCCTGGTAATCCTCGAGCGTGCATTGCTCGGCCGGCAAGCTGGTCATCACCCATTCGACACCCAATTGCCGCGCGAATTGCATGTCCTCTTCGCTGGCGTTGGCCGGCAACTGCGTTCCCAATTGAATCCCCGGCTTGCTGCCGAAATAACCCGGCACTGAGATCGGGTATCCTTTCGCCGACCGTGTCGCTGCGACTGGCTCGGTCTCTTGTGCTGCCGCTACCGACTGAGTCGCTGCGACTGCCGCCGCCGCAGTTCCCAGAAACCCGCGTCTGGTGATTGTTTGCATTTGTGTTTCTCCCATTGATTACCGTGTTTGGTGTGACTTCTAATTTCCGCTCGGCCGTTCTACGGTCTCAATCTCTTTTGTCATTCTTTTTGTCGAACTGCTGTCGGACAAAGTCAAAAACCGCCTGGTTCTGGCTGGTGATATTGTTGCGATCGGCGGGGTCGCTGGTCATGAGACGCACGCATTGGATGTCGAGCGACTGCATTTGTTTCTCAAGAGTGCGGCCGAAATTAGCATGGTGGATCTCGCCGGGGATGTCTCGCGACGTGTGGTGAATCACCATGACGGGCGGGTCATCGTTGGTTAAATGTTCAATCGGCGAGGCATCGCGTAGCCGCCCGGCCAGCAAGTCGCTGACGTCGGCATCATTCCAATCCCAATCGGCGGGCAACCCGAATAGTTCCTTAAGCGCGGAATGATCGTAAGCGATG
>JANQRQ010000143.1 GCA_028284485.1 Planctomycetaceae bacterium
ATCAGGGCGATAGCTCGGTTGCTGATGGTGGTACCAGGGGCTCGCTTTGCGGTTCGCAAGGCTGCCGCGGCCATCGGCCCCGATGAAGTGGGTGCTTTCCTCGGCTGCGGTTCGCTTGAAGCGTCGTTGATCGACGGCTTCGTCAACAGCAAAATCGGGAGCGAATACGGTATTTCGATCGAGCAAAAGAAAACGCTCATTGATCAATTCCGACGAAATGCCTGCGAGATAACATCGGGGACGTCTTTTCTTGTGCATGTCTTGTTGGCCAAGGAATTGCTCTCCATCCCGCCGAATGTAGAGGGACATGTCATCGAGTGCGGGTGCTGGAAGGGTGCCAGCACGGCCAGCCTGTCGCTCGCCTGCCGATTAACCAACCGGCGCCTGCTGGTTTGCGACTCGTTCGAGGGGCTACCCGACGACGGAATGCAGCTGCATACTGGAATGCATTTGGGCAACTACGGCTACTACAAGCAAGGCATGTTTTGTGGCGCGCTTGCCGAGGTTCAGCGAAACGTCGAAGGTTACGGTGCGATTGAGGTCTGCGACTTCGTCAAGGGATTCTTCGCAGGTTCACTTCAAGGGCTCTCCGACCCGATCGTCATGGCGTTTCTCGACGTCGATCTTGTCAGCTCAACCTACGATTGCCTACGGTCCATCTGGCCGCTGCTCGTAGAGAATGGATGCGTCTACACCGATGATGCCGGCGACATCGATGTCGTGCGGTGCTTTTTCGACGACGAATGGTGGCGTGAAACACTCGATTGCCAGTCGCCAGGATATGTGGGTTCAGGTTGCGGATTGCCGCTGAACCCGCGGTTTTCGAGCATTGGGTATACGCGAAAACAGAGTAAATTCGACCCGAAGTCGTGGGCCCGCTCGAGTCATCTGTATTACCCTGACAGCGATGGGACGGGTACTGGTGGCGATTCGAAGGCGGCCACTCGTTAGGTGGCCCTGCCGATTACGGATGACAAAACCCGGCCGAATCCCCACACATCGAGCTCAAATCGTACGCCGCGATCGGTAGGCGATTCGATTTGACGGACGGACGCGTGCAAAAATTGGGCGATGAGCTCTTGACATAGGAGTATTTGATATATAATATATTTGCGTGTGATTCACCCTGGACCAGAACACGCCATGGATCGTGGACAGCTACAGCGAGAACTGAAGAAAAAGCAGCCCTTTCAATCGCTTGAACAAGAGGCCATGCTCAATCTCCTGCGTACCAACGATCAATTCCAGAATCGATTCGGACGACTGTTTAAGCAGTTCGGACTGACGCCCTCCCAGTACAACTTGCTGAGGATTCTACGAGGTGAAGGCCAGCCGATGCCGTGCCTGGAAATTGGCGAGCGAATGATCCAAGTCGTTCCCGCGATGACGGGCCTCGTTGACCGGCTGGAATCGCAGCAACTCGTAGAACGCAAACGTTGCACGGAAGATCGGCGCGTGGTTTACATCGAAATAACAAAAAAGGCACTGAGCCTATTGAAGAAGTTGGACCGGCCCGTGATGGATCTTCACAAGCAGCTCATCGGTCACCTCTCCCAAACTGAGCTGAAGACACTCAGTCGGCTGTTGGAGAAAGCGCGCGGCAGTCTCGTGCCGGAGGCAGGCTAGTCTTTTTTTGCCTCAATACATTGCACGTAAACTATTGTTTCATCAATTTTTAGTGCGGAGGGACGTAGATGAGTTTCCAAATCGAGGGTTGCATCGCGTTTGTCACCGG
>JANQRQ010000145.1 GCA_028284485.1 Planctomycetaceae bacterium
GGAATTGAAAATTGTCGGTTACACGATTGGCAACGACATGTCGGCACGCGACATCGAAGGGGAAAATCCGCTGTATCTTCCGCAGGCCAAGGTTTACAACGAATGTTGCGCCGTCGGACCCTGCGTGTTGATTCCCGAAGAGCCGTTGAACCTGGAACAAACGAGAATTGTCCTGACAATTGCGCGGGGCGGCGAGCGGGTGTTCGAAGGGGAAACCGGCCTCGACCAGATGGCACGCGGATTCGAGGATCTCGTCGGTTGGCTTGGCCGCGAAAACAGTTTTCCCGACGGTGCCATGCTACTGACCGGGACCGGGATTGTTCCCCCCGATCATTTCACGTTGGAAGATGGCGACGAAGTTTCGATCGAAGTCACCGGAATCGGGACATTGACGAATCCGGTTGTGCAATCGTCCTGACCTTCGTGAACAGGTTGACGACCGAGGAGACGATTTGATCGACGTTCAAGAAGGTTCACTTCAGCCCCACGATCGCTGGATGCATGGGGCCTTGGAGCAGGCACGCATCGCATTTGACGAGGGAGAGGTCCCAGTCGGAGCGACGGTCGTCCATGATGGACGCGTGATCGCAGAGGCGCACAACCTGAGGGAATCGCTGAACGATCCAACCGCCCATGCCGAAATGATTGCGATTACGCAGGCCGCCGAATCTCTCGGATCGTGGAGATTGACCGATTGTATTTTGTATGTCACGCTGGAACCGTGCCCGATGTGTGCCGGCGCGATTGTGCAGGCACGCATACCAACGGTTATTTACGGTACGGTCGATCCCAAAGCGGGTGGGTGCCATTCGTTATTTACAATTACCGATGACCCGCGACTCAATCATCGAGCGACGGTGATTGGTGGCGTCTTGCAGGAACAATGCAAAGCGATTCTGCAGGAGTTTTTCGCCATTCAAAGGTCTTTAGGCAAGAAGTAACGCTGGGATGATTTTCGTCCTCGATAATTACGACTCGTTTACCTATAACCTCGTGCAGCGATTGGGAGAGATTGATCGCACGCTGGAAATCGAGGTCGCGCGCAACAACCAGATCTCTGTCGATGAGATTGTCTCACTGAATCCCGAGCGGATTATCATTTCTCCCGGGCCGTGTACTCCCAAGGAAGCGGGAATTTCCAAAGACGTGGTTGACCGATTTGCGCCCGAAGTCCCGATCCTGGGTGTTTGCCTGGGGCATCAATGTATTGCGGAAGTGTTGGGCGGCGAAGTGATTCGTGCCGACCGCTTAATGCACGGAAAAGTCTCTTTGATTCATCATGACGGTGCCGGTCTGTTTCAAGGATTGAGCAATCCGTTTTCGGCGACCCGCTACCACAGTTTGATCGTTCCGGAAAAGTCTGTTCCCGATAGTCTGGTGGTGACAGCCTGGACAGATGATGAAAACCATCCCCGTGAAGTGATGGGGCTTCGTCACACGGAATACCCGCTTCATGCGGTGCAGTTCCATCCGGAGAGCTACCTCACCGATGAAGGAACCAAACTCCTGAAGAATTTCCTCGAACTCCCCGCCGGCATTGTCACCCAGTAAGGACCGTGCGGCATGCTGACTGTTGCCGAAGCGCTCGCTGCCATTGTTTCGGAAGTGACACCGGCTGCACCGACGGCTGTGGCACTTCGCGACTCGCTTGGCTTAATACTGGCCGAACAGATCGTCAGCGATTGCGACTCGCCGCCGTTTGATAAGGCGCTCATGGATGGATTCGCGGTCCGCATCGCCGATTTGGACGATGGGCGGGCGACGCTGAGGGTAGTCGATGAAATCACAGCGGGAAATGTACCGTCATGCCCAGTTGATTCCGGGGAAGCGGCACAGATCATGACCGGCGCTCCGATTCCGAATGGTGCCGACGCTGTTGTGCGGGTCGAAGATACCAACGTGACCCCGTCCGATGACGGTACAAACCATGTGAATATCGAAACGCATCCGCCGTCTGTTGGTACGAATATCATGTATCAAGGTACGGCAATGCGGGTTGGTGACGGTATTCTTCCAGCCGGTCGTCGAATTCGCCCGCAGGAAGTCGGAGTTTTAGCGGAGCTGGGTCACGCACGAATCGCAGCGATTCCGCGACCGAGAATTGGCGTGCTGGCGACAGGAGACGAATTGGTTCCGGTCGATGCTACCCCAGCGGCAGGACAGATTCGCAATTCGAACGAAATGATGCTGTTGGCGCAGATTGCTCGTGCGGGTGGCGACGCCGTTTCGTTGGGAATTGCTCGAGATAAGCGCGATGAACTGCGCGAATGCATCCAGCAGGGGCTGCAATGCGATTTCTTATTGCTTTCCGGCGGTGTGTCAGCCGGCAAGTTAGACTTAGTGCCGTCCGAGTTGCAGGCCGCCGGCGTGAATGAATTATTTCACAAGGTTCGAGTGAAACCGGGTAAACCAATTTGGTTTGGAAGGTTTAGCGGCCGGCCATCGCCAGAAACGAATTCGAGTGGCGGGCCGACTTATGTATTCGGGTTGCCGGGGAATCCGGTGAGCAGCATGGTTTGCTTTGAGTTATTTGTTCGGACAGCGATTCGTCGATATCTGGGGATGGAATTCGTCGAACCGAAACCGATCAAGGCTCGGCTTACGGTTGAGCATGCCTCTCGTGGCGATCGGCCAACCTATTACCCCGCCCGTTTGGAATGGGCAAACGACGGACCGCAAGTTACGCCGGTCAATTGGCAGGGTTCGGCAGACTTACGTTCCACGGTCGAGGCGAATTCGATGGCCCTCTTTCCGGCTGGTGATCATGTGCACAAGCCAGGCGATGCGATCGAGTCCATCGAATGGAAAGAGGATTGAATTTTCAATATTCGTCTATGTCGACAGAAAAAACCGAAGCCCTGGTCATCCGCGTGGCGGACTTCAGTGAGTCCAGTCGGGTGGTCACGTTTTTCACACGCGATTGGGGCAAGATAGCGACAGTCGCGAAAGGGGGCAGACGATTAAAAGGTCCGTTCGAGGCTGCTCTTGACCTGTTAACCGCTTGTCGGATAGTCTTCATCCGCAAATCTTCATCCAGTCTGGATATTTTGACGGAAGCTCAACTCATTTCTAGGTTTCGGACGACCGGCCGAAATCTCATCAATCTTTATGGCGGCTATTACATCGCCGAATTACTTGCCGGTTTTACCGAGGAGTACGACCCCCACCCCGAATTGTATGACACGGCACGCGCAACCTTGGGCCAACTGGAATCCGACGAAAAACCTCATTTGGCCATCGTGCGATTTGAATTGGCAACACTTCGTGAGTCGGGGCAATTACCAGAATTCGAGCATTGCCTAATCTGTAACGACGTAATCATTAGCGAATCGGCACACGGAAATCAGACATATGCGTATTGGGTCTCCGGAGGAGGCCTTATCTGCCCCAGGTGCCGAAACGAAGAATATACCAACCTCAACATTCACCCGGGAACAATTGCCATCCTACGAAAACTTGCCGGCCGATCCGAAAGCTCATTTCAACGGTTGGAGGTCAGCCCTCAGCAATTAGCGGAAATGAGACAGTTGACGTCGGCTTCGATTTCCCACGTCCTAGGCAAACGTCCCAAAATGTTGCGATACATCAAAACCTAAACTTGCCCCGTCCCAACACAACAGGTCACACAAGAACAACTTTGCATTCAATCGCCGCAATCATCGCGGGCTTATAAAGCGGATATCGCTGACACTTCTCTCCTCTCCCTCCGATCGTCCGTACTATCTCTCTGCAAAACTCGGTCAAGGATGACTCTATCACCTAAACCACAAGTCGAACGTGTACCTTCACGGCGACACCGAAAGTTTGATATGCGGGATGCGGTATCCCGGTGGTGCGGAATGCGCAATACGAGCCGTCGTCCATCGGCTAGCCATCAATCAATGCGGTTGGGCGCCGTGTTGGTGGGACTGGTATTCGTATCCGGATGCCAGACTCTCTCGAACATCAATAATCCCTTTACCAGCGATTCGCTTGCCGAACGGCCCGAAGACGAATCGATCGACCATATTCGTGGTCCGCTGCAGCGCACGCTTCATTCGAAGCAATCTGCAGAGGTTGATAACTCGGTCTTTCAGGCCAACTACGAGCAAGGCAAGCAGCATTTCGATTCGGGTGAGTTGGAGCGGGCCGAAGAGCAATTCAAGATCGCGGCTGGTGAAAACAGGAACTGGTTGCAACGCGCCAACTTCGGGAGTCGCTTGCTGCGGAGAAGATCCGACAAGGACGATGTGCAGCCCAAAACACGTCTGCGCGAAGATGCCTTGTTCATGATTGCCGAAACTCAATTCGCCCAAGAACGGTATGCCAAAGCTCAAGACAGCTACGTCTTGCTGCTAAAGGAATATCCGTCGACCGCTCATCTCGATGAAACAACACAACGCCTTTTCACGATCGCCAAGAATTGGCTCGGCTCGCCGGAGTTTGTCACAACGAGCGAAGTCCAACAGGTCAATCTCGAGGATCCCCGATCGACCCCTCCGGCGGAACAAGCCGAGTTTCCCCATTCTGCCATCCTCGTTCCCAACTTTCGGGACCGCAGTCGCCCGGTGTTTGATACCCCCGGTCGGGCCCTACAGGCCCTCAGAGAGATCTGGCTCAACGATCCGACTGGCCCATTGGCCGACGATGCATTGATGCTGACGGCCACCTATCACCTGAGAACCGGCGACTTCCCGCAGGCCGATCGGTTCCTGACGATGCTGCGTGACGAATACCCCGACAGTCCGCATCTGCAAACCGCATTCGTCCTTGGTTCACATGTCAAATTGATGTCGTACCAGGGTGCCGCCTACGACGGAACGAAACTGAATGATGCGGTCGAATTAAAAGAGAGCACGCTCCGACTGTTCCCCGAGCTGCCCGAACGTGCGCTCTTGGAAAGCGAGCTGGCCCGCATCGAAGTCGACAGAGCGGCTCGCGACTGGGAACGGGTTATTTTCTACCAGAAGAAGAACAAACCAAAATCGATCGCCGTCTACTGCCGCGAGATTATCAAGGACTACCCCCAGTCGCCTTATGCGACTCAAGCACGGGCTCTGTTAGCGGAACTCGGACCGGAGTACTTTCGGCGATTACCTGTTGAAGAACGGCAGCGCATCGAAGGAATGCAGCAGCCGACTACGACCGAAATCGTCGAGCCATCGACATCTGCTGAACCCGAGCCCGATCCGATTTCACGGCCCCCACGGGCATTTCCATTCGACAATCGATACGAAGAATTGCCGCCACCGGCGGAAGAGCTTGTTCCGGAGTCGCAGCAACGAACACCCCGACGTTTGCCGTTTAACATCGGGCGGCTTCTGCCGGGACGAGACGAGGAATCAACACAATAACGATATGTCACGCCAGCTTCCCGCAGCCAACGCATTTGGGACTCACGCCACAAAACTGCTGGCGATGATCGGCATTGCCACATTGGTGTGCGGTTCGACGGGATGCGGATACATGCTCGGGTCGCCGTATCCTCCGGAAATCCGAACGGTCTACGTACCGGTATTCGAGTCGATCGATCCACGACGCGGTTACGAATATCAATTGACTGAAGCCGTTCAAAAAGAGATCCAAAAACGGACTCATTTCCGATTGGCCAAACCTCCTGTTGCGGATACCCAACTCAATTGTCGCATCATCACGATTCGTAAGGACGTGTTGGGGGAAACCGCCTTCGACGATCCGCGGATTCTGCAGCACTCGATCGCAATTGAAGCCACCTGGATCAATCTGCGGACACACGAAACAATCGCTCAGCACCGAGTGCCCATTGGACCAGCCTTTACTCCCGTTCGTGCCGAATCCGACTTCGCACCCGAGTTAGGACATTCTCTGGCGACGGTCAATCAGCAGACCATCGATCAGTTGGCGCGACAGGTCGTGCAGATCATGGAGAATCCCTGGTAGCGGATCGATTATCAGAACGGCTGCAAACGCAGCCCCTTGGGTAACGATTCGCCGAAGATTTGCCCGGCTTCTTCCGAGGCCAGCCGCCCACCTCGAAGCACCAATTCCCCCAAATGACCGGAAGCGCGGTGTGATTCCAGCCAATCGGCAGCCGATTGGCGACATGCTTCGGAGACGTTGGCGTATCGGTCTCCCGTATTTCGCGAAAGTTGCATGACGGCCAGATGCGATACAGGTTCTTCGAAATCCAAATCCATGACGGCCGATAGCCATTGTTCGGCACGAGACTGCGAAACGATACCGTTGATCGGGCCATAGAAAGGCACGCGACTTCCGATTCGTCCGATCGCCCACACTAGGGCGGACCGGACCGGTTCCATCTTTCGGCGCGGTAGCAGGTCGACTAGGATCTCCCCCAACTCGACTTTGGTCGTCAAATCCAATAGTTCTAACGATCCCAGAAACCGCAGCATTTCCGAGGTTTCGTGCGAGCTGGACCCCAATTGTCCGCCGCGCCCTTTGCCGGTGTTCATTTGCTTGTGCAGTCCCCGCAGCGAAGTGAGCAGCGGCTGGGCCAATTGACGCTGCCAACCGCCCTGCAATCCGCCGGCAATTCGTCTCCATAAAATCCACCATTCCGATCGGCAGGTCGGTGTGGCGAATTGCAATTTTCCCGGCAAAGCCTTCCATGTCTCCGACACACGCCAGTCGTCGACCGCCAGCCCAAAGCCGGGACGCAGCGCGAATCCGACTAGATTCAACCAGCGTGCCTCGTGGTTCGCGCTTTTCCGGCGGCCGTTGATCTGCTCCATCAGCATTTCCCAAAGCCCTCGCAATAACGAAGGTGGCCAGTCTTTTCGCGACTGGCCAATAGCCTGCGAAAGCTGTTTCGCCAATCGTTCGGGTGGAAGTTTTCCCCGAGCGCCAAAGGTCTCGTTGATCAATTCCTGGCACTTGTCCCACGTCGTTTGTTCGACAAAGCCCGCTTGCTCGGCAGTTCCCTGATGCGCGTCGAGATTGGTCTGCGTTGTCGACCGCACGTCGAACTGCAGTTTCCAGGTCCGGCGACCGGCAACAGCTGCACACCACAGCTCGAGAGTGCCGATTTCGGTGAGTCCGGCATGCAGAGTGACTGTTTCACGCGCCGGCCCTTCGGTCGAATTCCGCGATTTCAGAACCGTGCGGATCGGTGGCAACGGTGTCATTTGGTCGCGGTCGAACTCCACGATCTCTCCGGGTCGGTCGTTCAGTCGCGTGCTCGACACGAACAGTGGAAACTCGATCGGTTCGGAAATCAGCAGTTCGAATTGGCGATCGGCCAGGTCGATCTCTTCGCCCGGCTGAGCATCGGCCGGGACCAAACAAACGGCTGATGCCGTTTCTGCTTCGAGGCCGATGTAGTAGGTTCTGGCCAGATTGGCGGCAATTCGCACACCATGCCCGCGTCGCACCATGCCGTAATAGGCCGCCCCTTGCGAGACCGCCAAATCGAGCCGCTCGTTCTCCAAAACCTTCAGCTTCCGCTTGCCGCGTCGATCGAACCACGATTGCAGAACTTCCAGCACTCGAGTCCGCAGTACGGGAGAATTGAACAGGCCGCCGTTGAACAACACAAAATCGGGACGTGCAGAATCTTTCTCCGACGGGGCTTTCTTACAGGCGGCCGACGTGCGACGATGCGCTGTCAAAAACGACGCCAAATATCGCGTGATCGCAGCATCGGCCGCGTACGGCAAACCAAATTCCTGGAATCCCGATTCGCGGCTGGTCGGCTTTTCATCCAGGTCGACCTGTGGCAGAAACCCTTCCACCAGCAGCGATTCGACTTCTTCGCGACTTATCTCGGTTTGCAAACTGCCGCCGATCAATTTTGATCCGGAACCAGGGATGACGACGGTCATCGATTCGGGCGCATCGATCGCCAGAAGCGACTCTTTCACATTCCGGCAGACACGCACCAGCACATCCCATTGATGCGATTCTAACCTTCCACCAGGGCGATCCAGCCTGCGTTCTATTTCGTGCGCCAGCGCAATATCGAGATTGTCACCACCCAGAATCAAATGATTCCCGACCGCAATGCGTTGAAACTCAACTTCGCCTTCGTTGCGCTGGGCGGCTTGAATCAGCGTAAAGTCCGATGTGCCACCCCCGACGTCGCATACCAGAATCCGCTGCCCCGGTTCGACCAATGAATCCCACTCGCCCGCATGCGACTGAATCCAGGCGTAGAAGGCGGCCTGTGGTTCTTCAATGAGGACAATGCGGGGGAGACCGGCAACCCGGGCCGCTGCGACCGTCAACTCGCGGGCGACTTCGTCGAATGAGGCGGGAAGCGTGATGACCAAATCTTGGTCGCAAAGTGGATCGTCTGGAAATTCGGCATCCCACGCCAGTCGCATATGCTTCAAATACCGGGCACTGGCTTCGACTGGGGAAATGCGTTCAACGTCTTCCGCACCGTGCCAGGGCAGAATATCGGCAGACCGGTCAACTCCCGCGTGACACAGCCATGATTTGGCTGAGGAAACGACTCGTCCTGGAACCGTCATACCATGGTCACGAGCGAATCGGCCGACAACGTATTCCGGGTCGGAGCCATCGGTGGGCAATCCGAGCCGTTCCAGTGAAATCTCGTTCGAAACTGGTTGATAGTGAAATGAAGGAAGCGTCTCCAGTTGCTCCGTTTCGTTAGCGGTGACCGCCTGCCGAACAAGGAACGTGCGCACGCGTTGGTCGTCGTCGGCCGTGTCGACATAACTCACGACGGAATTCGTTGTCCCCAAATCGATTCCCACGACGAAGCGGGGAAGATCTTCGTCGATGATTTTATCGCTCGACACCGTAGTGGAAGGCTCCATGCGTAGAATGATTGCAGTCGTGAGTTGCCGACTTTCGAGTTTCGCGGGCGAATTCCCCAATTAGCCGGCGCACTGTCACTCCTAATGAACGCAGGAAGGATTGACAAGCGTTCCCGGGATGAATGGGTTTGCGACGATCTCAGTTGCGTAAGGCACTTTCTTTAACCCTCTCCCGGGCCTTGAGGCCCGACCTCTCCCAGAGGCAGAGATGACTTACTACGATAAAGAGTCTTCGCAGCGGAAACGGTATTTGTCTCAGCCCCATGTAAAATTGTCGTGGCCGGGATAAGAGACATTGTGACGCATGAATCGTTACCTCCCCAGTAAGCGGGGGAGGTCGGACGCACACGCGTCCGGGAAGGAGTATTGAACGGCGAAGCGATGTAGGCTAGGCCAATCGTAGCGCTGTTCCGGAATGATTGCGAGTGCGAGCAACAATCGAAAAAACATAAGGAGTGAATCATGGATCGCCGGGAATTCTTAGCCACCTCTGCAGGAACGATTCTATCCGGGTCGTTGGCGGACTACTCCATTGCACAGCAGATTCATCCGCACGCAGCACATGCCGAACATTCCGCCGAATGTCTGGCGACCTATGCCACGCCCCCCATGGCAATGAGCGCTCCGCGCGAACCGTTGGCCTACGTTCCGGCGATTTATGTCGGTACCAAGGTCAATCGGCCCGATTATTTGGCGACGGTCGACACCGATCCCGATTCGTCGACTTACTCGCAAGTGATCCATCGCTTGCCAATGCCGAACATCGGGGACGAGCTACATCATTACGGCTGGAACGCGTGCAGCAGTTGTCACGGCGATCCGACGAAGTCTCGCCGGTACATCATCTTGCCGGGATTGAATTCGGGCCGCATTCATGTCGTCGACGTTCATGATCCGGCGATGCCCAAACTGCACAAAACGATTGAGCCGGAAGAAATCGTCGCCAAGACAAACTTGAGCGCGCCGCATACCGTGCACTGCCTGGCGACGGGCGAGATTATGCTTTCGATGTTGGGCGATGGCGAGGGGAACGGCCCGGGTGGCTTTTTGTTGCTCAATGATGACTTCGAAATCACTGGACATTGGGAAAACGATTTGTCCGGAATGAATTACAACTACGATTTCTGGTATCAGCCGCGTCACAATGTGATGGTCAGCAGTGAATGGGGAGCACCGAAAACGACGCGCCCCGGTTTCAAACTGGAAGATGTACAGGCTGGCAAGTATGGCCAGCATCTGCATTTTTGGGATTGGAACGATCGCAAGATTGTTCAAAGCGTCGATCTGGGCGAGCAAGGGCTGATTCCGCTCGAAGTTCGCTTTCACCACAATCCCGATAGCACGCATGGATTTGTCGGGGCTGCGTTGTCGAGCGTTATGTGGCATTGGGAAAAACGAGACGACAAGTGGCAGGTGGAAAAGGTGATTGAGGTGCCCTCGGTCGAAGTCGATGGCTGGCCGATTCCCGTCCCCGGGTTGATCACCGATCTTGTGCTGTCGCTCGATGACCGGTGGTTGTACTTCTCGAATTGGCTGCACGGAGACATTCGCCAATACGATGTCAGCGATCCATCGCATCCCAAGTTGGCGGCGCAACTTTGGTTGGGCGGATTGCTCGGCAAGGGAGAAAAGTTTCGAGATCGCGCGCTCGTCGGCGGTCCCCAAATGTTGCAATTGAGCCTCGACGGAAAGCGGCTTTATGTGACGAGTTCGCTGTACAGCAGTTGGGACAATCAATTCTATCCCGAGATAGCCGAGAACGGTTCGTATATGTTGCAGATTGACTGCGACACAACAAACGGTGGCCTCGAAGTTAACGATAACTTTTTCGTTGACTTTGGAAAGGAACCGGGCGGACCGGCCCGGGCTCATGAAATCCGGTTTCCCGGAGGCGATTCAACATCGGACATTTGGATTTGAGCATTTCGCAGGAATCGTTCGAACTTCTGGCAACTGCAGCCAAAGAACAAGCCAGGGCACCCTTGAGTGTGCCCTGGCTCTTTGTTGGGGGGTGAAATTGTTGAGAGCGACGCTCTCGAATAAAAAGGAAATAAAACGTCCTCATTTGATCACGATCAAATGTCGATCGTGTTGTCGCCTCCACCTCGCTGGCCGCGGCCACCTTGTCCACGATCGCCACCACGGCCACCTTGTCCGCGATCACCACCGCGACCGCCTTGGCCACGATCGCCACCTCGTCCCCGGTCACCGCCGAATCCGCCGCCACGACCGCCGAATCCGCGATCGGCCAGTTCAAACGGCGCACCCTTCATCTCGGCGAACTTAGTCGCTTGATCTGCTGTCAATTCTGCGACAGCTTCCTTTTCGATGTCGGCGCGGAGGGCCGTCATTTTTTCACGAATTTGGTCGCGTTCGGCTGAGTCGAATATGGCGCCTCGGCGATCGCCTTCGGAATCGATGATACCTTGAATCTTTGATTTTTGATCGCCACTGATGGCCAGTGCCGCAACGACTTCGTCATCATCAACAAGTGCACGCACTCCCTTGGTCTGCAGTTCGATTTCGCTCAGTCTCTTGTTTTGGGCCTCATCAAGAATAATGGCCAAGACTTCCGACATTTCTGCGACGAGTTCTTCCTGCTTTTTCTGCATCTCTGCAAAGGCTTCTCCACCGGGGCCGCCACCTGGGCCACCACCAAATCCACCACGTCCACGTCCCCCACCGGGTCCGCCAGGACCACCGCCACCGGGACCACGACCGCGTCGACCGCCGTCATCGGCTCCTTCTGGTCCGGGTCCACCAGGTCCGCCGCCGCCAGGCCCACGGCCACCACGTCCGCCGCGCATACTGCCGAACAGCTCCCGGCGTTCTTGGTTGTATTGATCAGACAAGTCGGCGATTTGTTCCTTTTGGTCGGGTGTCACTTTGAGTTCAGTTTGAACTTCGTCGCGGGCGATCAGCGTCATGGCATTTTCGCCGCCACCGGGAGGGCCACCACCGGGTCCACGGCCGCCGCCGCCAAATCCGCCGCGTCCGCCACGACCACCTTGTTGACCTCGGTCTCCACCACCGCGGCGACCACCCTGTTGGGCTTCAACGACAGTGGCGGCAAACAGGAGAAACCCCAGACTGAACACGCCAATTCTGGCTGCACGACTTCGATACAACATTTGAATCCATACCTCGCAAATCGGGGGAGAGAGCAGAAATACCACGAAGTGGAGCAATCACGACACAAGGGATTAAACGCCCCGATCGAGCCGAGGTTTCGCTCCAATCGCGAAAATTTTGCGATTTCCGGCCGGTCAGCCTCAATTTGACGTGAGAAATACCGTCAAAGATCGGGGCCCATGGGCACCAATGACCAGCGACTGTTCAATATCGGCGGTCTTTGATGGGCCGGAAATAAACACCCCGAAACCAGCTGGTCCGAAGTGCAATCGCTCATAGGCTGCATGCATATGTGGCACGATCTCGCCACCCGGCACAACCAAGACCAAGTGCTGCGTGATAAACATCACTGCGCGTTGCTTCAGATCTTTGTCGGTGACCCACACAGCACCGTTTTCCGCAACGGCGAATTCGCCTGGGAGTATGGCGAAGTCGACATCTTCCAATTCATGGGGATCGTCGATCTCGGATAGCGAAACATTCGATTCACCGATGCCAGGAATCGTCGATGCGATTTTCGATGCTGACGAGTACTCCGGAATCGCCTTTAACGCGTTGTTGATGTCATGATCACTTTCGGCTGCCACACATCGCCCGCCGACTGTCTCAATGACTTCGCTGAACTGCTGCTGCAAGTCGGCGTACTGAATCCAATCGGCTTCGAGATCCGGCAAATCGGGCGCAACGGTTTTTGCATTGCGTCGAACCGAGGCGAGAATGTCGTCTCTACTGCTCATTTCGATCTCGAAAGGTTTGGCGGAAACTTTTCTTCGGGAAATTTGGGAGTTCTCGCTGACGTCCCCAGGCGTTCAAGCGATTGTAGACCAGAAATCGTGGCAACCACGGCACAATGGCCCGGGCCAAGCCACCTAACCAGCGGTACAGCCAGGGGCGCCGAAAAACAACGCCCGCGATGCGCATGGGGAATCGTTTCGAAAGCGGTACCAAACCACGCACTGCGATTTCGCGCCGCCAGGTGAGTAGTTGATGATGCAAATCGATTTTCACTGGACAGACATCGGTGCACGACCCACATAGGCTGCAGGCATACGGAAGGCTGTTATGGGCATTCGCGTCGCGCGCTGGGGCGAGTATCGAACCGATCGGCCCTGGTACCGTTGTCTGGTAACTGTGCCCGCCGCTTCGTCGATAAACCGGGCAGGTATTCATGCAGGCGCCGCAGCGAATACAGTTGAGCGAGCGACGAAAATCATCGCTCCCTAAAATCTCACTGCGCCCATTGTCGACCAGCACAATATGCAGTTCACACCCTTCGCGCGGGCCATGAAAATGTGACGAATAAGTGGTAATCGGCTGCCCAGTCGCAGAGCGCGCCAGCAAGCGCAAAAAGACCCCCAGGTCTGCCGCACGGGGGATCAACTTTTCAATCCCCATGCACGCAATGTGCAACTTCGGTAAGGACACGCCCAAGTCGGCGTTCCCTTCATTTGTGCAGACTACAAATCCACCGGTTTCCGCAATGGCGAAATTGACGCCGGTGATGCCGGCATCGGCATTCATAAATTTGTCGCGCAGGTGTGCGCGGGCCGCTTCGGCAAGATACTCGGGATCGGTTGCCCCCTCTTCGGTATTGAGGTACCGATGAAAAATCTCGCCCACATCTTCCTTCTTGCGGTGAATCGCCGGCAGAACAATATGGCTGGGGGGCTCGTTATTGAGCTGCACGATGCGCTCGCCCAAATCGGTGTCGACCACTTCAATTCCATGACGTTCCAAATAGGGATTGAGGTGGCATTCCTCTGTCAGCATCGATTTGCTTTTTGCGACTTTGTGCACGTCGTGTCGAAACAAAATGTTGTGCACAATTTCGTTGTGTTCAGCCGCGTTGCGCGCCCAATGAACCTGAACGCCGAGTTTCGTCGCGTTGCGCTCGAATTGTTCGAGTAAGTCGGCCAGATGCGACATGGTATACGCTTTGATTTGCGACGCCTTTTCGCGCAGCGTTTCCCATTCTGGAAGAGACGTCGCCATGCGGTCTCGCTTGGCGCGCACAAACCACAGCGCTTGATCGTGCCAATGAGCCCGATCTTGATCTTCGACGAATTTGGCGGCTTGAGTCGCGTGGCTCATGATTCCCCTGCCAAGATCTCGGCAATATGCATCACACGAATCTGTTTGTTGTTCCGTCGAATTAAGCCCTGCAAATGCATCAGGCAGGACATGTCGTTGGCCGTAAGTACTTCTGTTTTTGCCTGCTCATGATCGTGAATGCGGTCGAGACCCATCATGCAGGAGACGGCCTCCTCGTTGACCGCAAATGTCCCGCCGAATCCGCAGCATTCATCGGGCCGGCTTAATTCCGCAAACTCGATCTCGTCCAGCGATTCGAGCAGTCGCCTTGCTTTGTTGAACGACGGCCCGTTCACCTCGCTGGAACTGGCCAAACGGAGTTCACGTAAGCCATGGCAACTTTGATGCAGTCCCACGCGATGCGGAAACCGCCCTTCGATTTTGTCCACCTTTAATACGTCGGTGAGAAACTCGCATAGCTCGAATGTCTTCTTTTTCAATTCATCGAAGCCGGACACATTCGCCAAGTACTCCTCGTAATGGTGGCGCACCATCGCTGTGCAGCTGCCCGAGGGGCAAACGACGTATTCGTACTTCTCGAAGATATCGAAAAACTTGCGGGCCAGCGGGGCCGTTTCTTCGGTCAATCCGGTATTGGCCATCGGCTGACCGCAGCAAGTTTGCTCTTCGGGGTACTCGATTGTTACATCGAGTTTTTCCAGCAAGCGAACGGTTGCCATCCCAACCTGGGGATAGAGCTGATCGATATAGCAAGGAATAAACAGGCCGACCTGCATAGCGTTGGATAATGACTAAAATTGGGGCAATCGAGAGAGTGTGTCACGTATCCACAAATTGAAGCGCAGATCTGTGGCCGCGAAATTTATCCTTCCGGAGAATGACCAGTCATTCATTCTACAAATTAATTGATAACCACTCCGGCGAGGAAAGACAACTCGACACGTACTGGGTTTCACTCAACCTGGACTTACGGGGTTTCCCGACAACGTGATATCGGCCCAGATGCGGTCGAGAGAAACTGACCCCGCCAAAACCGTAACTCGCGGACCAACTCAAGAACAGTCTGCCGAAGAGTACAAAATGCCGACAAGCGACAACTGGCTGATCGCTGGAATACCGGTTCAAATTCCCAGTTCACGTTTCACTTCGGCGAACTTTTCGACCGCTTCGGCCAAATCATCTCGCGAGTGTGCCGCGGAAACTTGCGTCCGGATTCGGGCTTTTCCCCGCGGAACGACCGGGTATGAAAACCCGATGACGTAAATGCCTTTTTGCAGCAGTGCATCTGCCATACCGGCGGCCAATTTGGCGTCACCCAGCATCACAGGGACGATCGGATGCTCTCCGGGTAACACATCAAAACCGACCTTCGCGATCTCCGAACGAAAGAACTGAGTATTTTCATGTAAACGATCACGCAGTTCAGTCGAACCCATCAACAATTCAAGAGCTGCGATCGAGGCGGCAACAATTGGCGGTGCCACTGAATTCGAGAATAAATACGGTCGCGATCGCTGTCGCAGCAATTTGACAATTTCGCGCCGCCCGCTCGTATAGCCCCCGCTGGCACCGCCCAGTGCTTTGCCGAGCGTGCCGGTAATGATGTCGACGCGCTCCATTACATTATGATGCTCATGAGTGCCGCGCCCCGTTTTTCCCATAAATCCCACGGCATGCGAATCGTCAACCATAACGAGTGCGTCATACCGGTCCGCCAGGTCACAGATCGCCGGCAGATTGGCGATGTAACCATCCATCGAAAACACGCCATCGGTGGCGATGAGTCGATGGCGGGTCTCGCTCGCTTCCTTGAGTTTCGCTTCCAAATCCTCCATGTCATTATTGCGATATCGAAAACGCTGCGCCTTACAAAGGCGAATTCCGTCGATGATGCTGGCGTGGTTCAACTCGTCGGAAATAACTGCATCTTCAGCCGACAGTAATGTTTCGAACAAACCGCCGTTGGCGTCGAAGCAAGAGGTATACAGAATGGTATCTTCCATTCCTAAGAAGTCGGAGAGCTTCGATTCCAAATCTTTATGGATGGCTTGTGTGCCGCATATGAACCGCACCGATGACAGCCCGTACCCCCAACGATCGAGTCCGGCATGTGCGGCGGCGACAACATCGGGATGCTCCGCCAAGCCCAAATAGTTATTCGCACACATGTTGAGGACCGGCTCGCCCTCTTCCACTCGAATATGGGCATCCTGCGGTGTGGTGATCGTCCGTTCCGATTTGTACAGCCCGGCTGCGCGAATCTCTTCAAGCTGTTGCTGCAGCGCTTGCTGAATGGCCCCATACATGACTGACTCCTTGAACTCGGTGTACGGCGCATCGGAAACGAGCCGACAAAAGCCGACTCGTGTTCGCGCCGGATTTTTTATCGACGACCGGCACTCGTCTGCTCAATCATCCTGCCAATTGAGCAAGACCTTTCCCGATTGCCCCGACATCATGATGTCGAACGCTTCCTCGAACTCGGTGTAGTGGAATCGGTGTGTGATGACCGGGCTGATATCGAGCCCACTTTGCAACATCACAGTCATTTTGTACCAGGTTTCGTACATTTCCCGACCATATATTCCTTTGATGGTCAACATATTGAAGACGACCGTGTTCCAGTCAATGTTCATCTCTCCGGAAGGAATGCCCAGCATGGCAATCTTTCCGCCATGGCACATGTTTTCGAGCATCTCGGCAAAGGCGGCGGGACTGCCCGACATCTCCAGCCCCACGTCGAAACCTTCGGTCATCCCCAAACTTTTTTGAACGTCGGCGATCCGTTCGTTCCGCACATCGACAACGCGCGTGGCTCCCAGTTTTTTCGCGAGGTCCAATCGCCAGGGATTAATGTCACTAACGACCACGTACCGCGCTCCGGCATGCCGCACGACGGCAGCCGCCATGCATCCGATCGGGCCAGCACCGGTGATCAGCACATCCTCTCCCAACACAGGAAACGACAACGCTGAATGAACAGCGTTGCCGAACGGATCGAATATCGATGCGACCTCCCGATTGACCGCGTCGACGTGATGCCACACGTTCGTCATCGGCAGCGACAGGTATTCAGCGAACGCCCCGGGCCGATTTACGCCCACACCTTTGGTGTCGGCACACAAATGCCGGCGTCCCGCCATGCAGTTTCGGCAACGCCCACAGACCACATGGCCTTCACCGCTGACGATATCGCCCGGCTGAAAGTCGACCACGTTGGAGCCGACCTCGACAATTTCACCGACGAATTCATGACCCACAACCATAGGGATGGGGATCGTCTTTTGGGCCCAGGAATCGTACTCGTAAATGTGAACGTCGGTTCCGCAGATACCGGTGCAATCGATCCGAATCAAGACATCGTTGATGCCGATCGTCGGCTCGGGAACATCCTGCAGCCACAATCCGCGTTCGGCGTGCTGCTTCACGAGGGCTTTCATGATTGTTCATCCCTACAACGGTTCGCTATTTGATTTTAGGCATCGTACGGCTGATCGGCCGCGACATCGAAAAAACAAACGCTGCCGACAGCCATCAATCCTTAGCTCGCTGAGGCCGATTCCTTCATCGTTTCGAACATCCGTGCGACATTGGCCCGCTGCCCCTGAATGTGCTGCGAAAGGTCCCGTTTGGCCCGGGACCAATTCTTGTTAATGAGAGCGGTCAAGATTTCGCGATGTTCGGTCGCGCGCTGGGCGACAGTCGCTTCGTCCATGACGGCGCGGTCGAACAGAACTTGAAAATAGACACCATGCTGTGCGAAAAAGTCGGTCATATAACGGTTGTCTGCCAAATCCATCCAGTAACGGTGCAAGCTATTTTCCAGGCGGGGAGTGCCGTCCGCATACGGCGTGTTCGCTTCCAGGAACTTCTGCAATTGGTCTTCTTGCAGTTTCGGTTTTGCCAAGTCGATCGCCCGCAGTTCGAGCGTCTCGCGGACTTCCAAAAAATCGATCATGTCCTGCTGACGGTAGGCATGCACACACCACCCGCACCGGGGAACATGCTCGATCAGGTTTTCGCCGGCGAATCGATTGAAAATTCTCCGCAACACGGTGCGGCCAATTCCGAACTGTTCTGCAGTTGCTTCTTCCCGGAGATAAGTCGTTTCACCGGTCAGGCTGAGCTGAATGATATAATCGGCCAGGACCTTTTCCGGCGGCACCGAATCGGGTGGGGTCTCGTCTCGTTCAACCGCTTTGCGCTGGCGCCGGCGCGGATTGATCGACAGGCGTCCGTTCTCTTGCCGAATTAAAAACTGCTCGTCCACCAAGGTAGCGACGGCTGCCCGGGCGGGCATCAAACTGACGCCGAAGTGCTCAGCGATTCCGTTGAGTGTCAGCGGGTAGGGCGGCGCCTCGCCCCCGCGAATGTGGGCCCGCAAGTCGTCTTCGATTGTTCGCGACAGGGTCGTCCCGCTCATGGGGCTGTGTTTGGGCTGAATTCGAGTTGATGGCAAAACTTGATTTTGTGTCCAACGTCAATTATAGTGGCCCGCGTTGCAAATACAACGGAGCATCTGCGAGCTTCTTGGACCGCGATTTCTCTCCCGCGATTTGATGTCACCGCGTTCTTGTAAATCGGTGCACCGTCGCCTGGAATCGCCGCTTCACTACACAGTGGTATGACCATGAAACCATTAGTCGGTTCGGCGTTATTGATCTTTTTAGTTTGTGCGGCTCCTGTGGTTGTGCTCGCCATTGACCGGCCAAATGTCTTGTTTATCGCTGTTGATGACCTGCGACCCGAATTGGGATGCTACGGAGAAGAGGTGATTCAATCGCCTCATATCGACCGGTTGGCGAAGTCCGGCGTCGTGTTTGACCGTGCCTACTGCCAGCAAGCGGTCTGTAATCCGTCGCGTGTGAGCTTATTGACCGGTTTGCGTCCCGATACGGCGCGCGTGTGGGATTTGGTCACCCAGTTTCGCGACACCGTTCCCGATGCAGTGACGCTGCCACAGTTTTTCAAGCAGAACGGTTATCGCACGGTGGGGATGGGGAAAATCTTTCACAATCCCTTTCCCGATCCGGTCTCTTGGTCGATTCCCGAACAACCCCGGCCGACCGGCCATGCCTGGTACTCGGACGCTACGCTCGAACGATTGGCCCAAAGACGCGAAGCAGCCAAACGGGCCGGCATGACGGCCCGGGAGATCGGTAACCGTATTCGTGGACCGGCGACGGAAATTGAAGAGGTTGCCGACAACCGGCGCTTCGACGGAGCTTTGGCTGATTTGGCGATCGAACATCTGGGCCAGTTGGCGACGGGCGAAGAACCGTTCTTTCTCGGCGTTGGTTTTATTCTTCCTCATCTGCCTTGGACGCCGCCAAAAAAATACTGGGACCTGTACGACCCCGAGCAGATTCCGCTGGCAGCTAACCCGTTTTTGCCGCACGGTGCGCCGGCGGTTGCCTTTGGCGATCGCAGCATGGGCGGCATGTACGAATTGCGGGATTGCGAGGACTTCAACGATGCGCCGAGCCCGTTCGAAGGCAGCCTGTCGCCTGCGGAACAACAACATTTGAAACATGGTTACTATGCGGCCGATCGATGAAACTGATGGCCGCATAGTAACCATGTTTCAAATGT
>JANQRQ010000197.1 GCA_028284485.1 Planctomycetaceae bacterium
ATCGAAGCCATTCGCTGACGCAGCTTCGCGATTTGCCGGGCAAGCGGATTCTGATTGGTGTCGGAACTCGCGATCCGCAGGCCTCGGTCAGCGATGCCGTCAGTGCCGGCCGCGTCTTACACGCGGCAGGCATGGATGTTTCAACACGCGTCTATGACTCATCTGCGTCGCTGCCGGCGAAGATGCTGAAGGACATCAATCATTGGCTGATGGACGGCATCTACGAGTCGAATCTCGTGGGATAGTCTCCGAATTTCCCGTTCATCCACAGCGAAATTCGCTATTGTCCACCACCCGATTGCGCGGACGATTCGCCCGGGTCTTGCGGATAGACCAAAACCCGATCATGGGTGAGCAGAATCAAATCGTCTCGTCCATCGTTGGTTACGTCCTGAATGATCGCCTCTCGCGGATCGGATCCGCCGCTTTCCTGCCGCGAAAAAGTCTTCTCTTCGAAGACCCTAAAGTACATTGCGTGCTTAAGTTCTGATGTGCCGTCGTAATCGAGTACTTCAATGTAATTCGAACGCGTATCCACCAAGGCGATATCGACGTGTCCATCTTGATTGAGGTCACCGGCTACGGCATCGGCGAAGTAGACATCGTCCAATTTCGATTCGAATGAAGCCAATTCCTTCACCGTCGGATTGGTCCGACCTGCAAACAACACCGCGAACTGGCGTGCCCCGAAAAGGATCAAATCATCTTTCCCGTCGCCGTTTAAGTCGGCGGTATAGGTTGCTTTGAATGGGAAATCTCCCATTTCGACCTCGCGCCAAGGCCGGAATAAATTGTCTTCACGGCGGAGAATCCTCAACTTTTTGACACCGGCATCGACCAATACAATTTCGTGGCCCGGTTCACCATCCAAGTCGATCGACGCCGCCCCAACGATTCGCGCGCTCGATTCGGAGGCATTGTATTGATCGACCACCTGCCATTGCTGCGATTCGCTGAGGCGAAGGTTTCGTGCAAAGCTCTCCTGAGCCGCCAGGATGGCGGGGCGACCGTCGAGCGATCCCACGAAAACCGCACCTGAGGAAAGTTCGCCCAATTGAATGCCGCCCGTCGGTTCCGCTTGCTTCAAGCTCCCATCGTCAGACATTGTGATGAGTTCGGCACCTCGACCCGCGTCAAGAAAAACCAAGAAATCCGGAGCACCGTCGGCGTTCGCATCGAGTCGCATCATCCGCTCGGGAGTGCCACGAAGTTCGATAACGGTCCGTTCTTCTTCTCCCAATTTGCGGGCACTCCAATTACCGTCTTTCGAGCGACCGAGCGCATGGATGGCATACTCCGAAGATCGCCCCTTACGCGTACGCGTGATGTATACGATTTCGGCGGTTGAGTCGCCGTCAAGATCAGCCAATTCCATCGCAACCGGTTCGGCTCCATCGCCGGCTATTGGTAATGCCTGTGGAAAAGTCAGTCGCCCCGATTCCATGCGACAAATTCCGAGTGTCTTTTCTGCACCACTTAACACGACAACCTCATCAGAGCCATCGCCGTCAAGATCCGATGTGCGGACATGTTCCGTCCCCAACAACCCCGGGTAGACATTTCCCAGGTCCATACCGGAACCTTGGTTTTGGCGAAATACGATGATTCTGGCCGACTCGGGATCGGAAACGACAACATCGGTCAGGCCATCTCCGTTGACATCACCGGTCGCCATGTCGCGTCCGCGTGCGGCCCCTCGCTGACCGAATCCGAACTGAATGAGCCGGTTGGCCAGTTCGCCCGATTTCGATTGCGGCTTGGCAATTTTCGAGATCTTCAGCCGGCCAGTTTGGGAGTCAATCGCCAGAATTTCACTTCCGGGCATTCGATCGACTTCGGCCAATGTCACCGAACGTGGCCTATTCAAATCAAATCGTAACTCCGGTCCGAGTTTCCCGTCTTCTCCTTGAAGCCTGACGCAAAGCGAGCGGCCTTGAGCATCGTTGCCGAGATAACTGAGATCGTTACGCCCGTCGCCATCGAGATCGGCAATTTGCGCCAAACTCAACTCGCCGGATGTGTTCATCAAAGTCAGCGGAGTTCCTAACGCGCCCTCTGCAGATTGAACGATCAAATAGGTATCGTTTGTGCCGAGTGCCACCAAGTCGTCTCGACCGTCGTCGGTCAAATCTCCGGCTGCTAATAACCAATCAGTCGGCTCAACATCGGGCAAACGGATTTCGAGTCGCTCGGACCAATCATCGTTCTCCCCCTGGAATCGAACAATCAGTCGATCGGGCAATCCGAAATATGCGATGTCGATCTTTCCGTTGGAATTGAAGTCGCCGACCGCGAGCGCAGCGACTTCCTTGTCGACGGAAACTTTGCGATGTTCGAACCGGCGATCGTTCTCGATGCGGTTGATGTTGTCTCCTGTGAATTCTTCCTCTTCCATTTTCGCGAGCGGATCTTTTCGCTGTATCAACAAATCAAGTCGACTGTGACTGTTGTCGACGATGACCATATCGCGGAGACCATCGTCGTTGAAATCACCTGTCGACAAATTGGCCGATCGCCGTTCCAGCTTGTACAGTTCCAGTGGCTGAAATCCGAAATACTGCGCCAGTTCTGAGGAATCGCCTTCGTCCGCCACGAGAATGGCCCCGGGGAAAAAGCTCATCAATCCCATGGTGGTCGACAATAAGGCGGCGATGCATCGGGGATATCGCAACATGTTTGTTAATTCCTCTCGGGGCCAATATTTCCATATGGGGAACATGACATCGTTCGCCAAATGGCGGTCTGCAGTCTCATGATCAATGCACTCGAGTTCATCCGACAGCCCTTCTTGAAATGCCAATTCGTCAGGTGGATTTCAACAATGAGACGACACGCGATATGGCTCAGTAGCCTGATTCTCGCGGGGGCCGATCTGACAAAGTCATTGGGGTACGGTGGCCAAAGACTGAACCACCGCCTAACCAGTCACACAACATCATATTTTATAAAGGGTTACGCCATTCCGCTGCATTTGCAATTTTTGCGACACCTCCACGGAAGGGTGGCTGCAATGCGCACAAAACCGCGCTGATTCGGCAAGACGTTTCTCGCAGACCAAGTCTAGCGCGGCGGACTGCACTGGTCAAGAAATTCGGAAGTTTCGCATCGTAGTGGTGTTACGGCTTGAACGTTCGAAATAGTCACCCCTGATACACCTTGCGACGACCCTTAGGGTGTGCGAGACTGGAATATGTGCCGCAAGCACGCGAGACCCGGTCTAGTATTACCGTAGCGGCTGCCGCATTGTGAATTGCGTCGAAAACAACTCGATCGTCGCTAAATCGAATCTGGCCACGCTCTAGATCAACCGCGGCTGTGCGGAGTTTCCTTTCGGGAGAACAAATGGCTTTGGCAATGAATCCTCAACCGCGTCGTCCGATTCGATCCGTCCCGTTCTTCTTGATTTCGGGACTCTGTTTGCTCATACAAACACCGGCTTCGGCACAAGGGCTGATCTGGTCGTTACCCGAAGACGGAACGGAAATCCGATATGAGGGAACTTACAAGCAAGTCGAGTTCCGCCCGAATTCTGCCGAAGGCGATCTGACGATCGAATGGATTCGCCACGTCATTCTAAAGTCGGTCGGCTCGGAAATGGCCGAGTATCAAGGGGAACAGGTCCCTTGCCGTTGGTTGGAATTGAAAGTCGTCACCGGACGAGCCAGTGAATCGGGCGTGCTCCCGGGACCAGGTGGCGATCGCATCTACAAAGTGCTTGTACCGGAACCAGCGATCCAAGGACAACTTGTCGATAGTGAAAATATTCCCGTCTCGTTTATTCCCATCGTCAGAGGATTTCGAAAGTCGGGCGATCAACAGGCTCAACCAGAACCGATTGAATCGGAGGTCTTACAGATCTATCCCGGGCTGTCGTTATTGCGGCATTACCGAACATTCGTCCGTGAACCAAACGAAAGTGAAGACATCGTCGTAAGCGGCGAGTCGTTTCTCGCTGAGAAATACAAAGGAACGGAAGTGCTGGAAAGCCCGATCAGCCGATCGACCCAAGAAGCTGAAATCTGGCGCAGCAACGACATTCCGTTTGGTGTCGCCCGTTGGACGGTCAAAGTCTTGCGGGAAACAAAGACGAATATCGACCCTCGGTCGGAATTCGAAAGGTTTGCCGAAATCACGGTGACCATGCAAGCACAAGAAATCGGGCGAAGTGCCCGCAGCGAACTGGCCGTCCCATAAGTGGGAAGCGCAGCATTCGAGCCACATCAGCGCTACAAAAAAGCGGCCTCTGCGAAGAGGCCGCTTTTTTTATGAAACCACAGTTAAATACTGTTTTTTGTGGGTGAACGTCTTTAAGTCGGCGCTGTCATGACAGGCACCGTTGTCCACAGCGAGCAACTAATTGCTTCTTTCGTACACCGGTCTTCGATCTGCCCATTCCATTCCGGTACGACCCATCAAATGGCGATTCAAAAACGCCAGCATGTTATTCTCGGTCCCCAAACGCTTGCCAAGCAAAGCCGTTCCCCGCAGTTTGACTTGGGGATAGACCTTATAGAAACACCTTTCCTTATTGATCGTGTCGCCATTGACCTGCTGAAACATCTGCTTGGCGGTCCCTTTGTCTTGTGGGTCATCGCCACCGACGCCGAACATAAAGGCGACTTGTCGGCTCGGTTCTTCAAGATATCGCAGGGCTTGGACTGTTGTCAGTCCCGGGGCCGTCGACTCAGGAGAAAGCAAAATGAGCGTCTGGACAATCTGCCCTCGCGGTGTTTGTGCGGCGAGCGTCGGTGCGTCCTGATACGGCCTGAGGCTCCAGTCCGAAGCTGCAAAGTTGATGGCAACAGGTGCGCTGACATCTGCCGCAATAATCGCGGTCTTCCGCATATTGAGGTTTCTTTTTTGGTGTTCATCGAAGAGGAACTTCTTGACCGCTTCGAGGTCACCGGCCACCATCGCCTTGTAATCGTTCGGTTTCAGTCCGGAACCATCTTTAGCCTTGGAGCCGTCGCGTTTGCTTTGCCCGTGTTTACGCAGGTCGACGGCCACCACCGCGAATCCGCGGTTCTGCAGCGTTTGTGCAAATCCTTGTCGCCGGGTCCAGACCAGGCGATTACGCCCCTTCCCATGAAGCAGCACGACGACAGGTGCTTCCTGACCATCGGGTGAGTTGTAATACGTGATGCCGATCGGCCAACCATCCTTAGCAATTAATTGCTTGGTCTGTTTTGTCGCAGGTTTCTTTTCCTGTTGCGCCCATGCAGCGGATTCGGCTATGGCCAGGACCGATCCACAGACAATGACGCTTAAAGCGATCCGCGAAAGACGTCTCCCGCGTATCGAAATCGGTTCCGGCGAAAATTTGTTGATGTCGAGTGGGCAGTTTCGCATGGTCTTGTCGTCCAATTCTTATGTCTTTTCTCTTGTGATCTCCCCAATTTTAGTTTATGGCGATTGAGAGGGCCGGTCAATCCGTTCCTTTGACGAGAGCCTGCGACTGGGGTGTCGCTGCAAAAGGCCAGTACTTCCATAGGTTTGCCGTCCATGAGCCGACCAATCATCACGCTGACCACAGATTTCGGTACGAACGACAGTTACGTCGCCCAAATGAAGGGGACGATTCTTACGGTCAATCCGGACGCCCGCATAATTGATATCACCCACAATGTTCCCCCACAGTCGATAATCCGAGCCGCTTATCTTGTCGCAGAGGCCTCAGGGACGTTTCCTCCCCATGCCATCCATGTCGTCGTTGTCGACCCCGGCGTTGGTAGCTCGCGCAGAATTGTCGGTGCAGAGATCGGCGAACAACAATTTATCGCTCCCGACAATGGCGTATTAGGAGTTGTGGCGACGCAATCGAAAGTCGGGCGAGTTGTCAAACTTTTGAATACGAAGTTTTGGCGATCACCGGTGTCCGAAACTTTTCACGGTCGCGACATCATGGCTCCCGTTGCCGCTCATTGGAGCACGGGAATCGACTTGGAATCGTTCGGCGAGATCACGTCGACTCCCCTGTGCAAGCTGGATGAAATGCCTGTCACCAAATCTGTTTCTGAGATCTCCGGGCAAGTTCTCTGGATCGATTCGTTCGGAAACATCGTTACGAACATCGATCGGGACACCGTTTCGGATCGCGAGTTGCAATCGATGACGTTGTCGGTCGGGGGCCATGAGATTCAAAGATTCGTCCGTTATTATGCTGAGGCTGACGGCGAGCGACCGCTCGCAATTTGGGGCAGCAATGATCGCTTAGAAATTGCAATCGCAAACGGCAATGCCGCCGAGCGACTTCGAGTCCAGGCGGGCGACGTTGTCACTCTTCTGCCGAAGCCAACGAAAGCATCGTAACGTGCAAACCCAAGGACTGTTTATCACCGGAACAGATACATCGGTCGGCAAGACGTACGTCACCTCGCTAATTGCGCGCGATTTGGTCAACCGTGGCATTCCGACCGGCGCATACAAGCCAGTCTGTAGTGGTGCCGATTTTATTGACCGAAAGCCCATCTGGCACGATGTCGAGTTGTTGCATACGGCCATCGGAAGCACGTTTCCTCGCGAGCGTATCTGCCCGCAATGCTTCCAGGCTCCGCTGGCACCACCGGCGGCGGCCCGTTTGGAAAGCAGCAGTGTTGACCGGGAATTGATGACAACTGCTGCATTGTGGTGGAAAGACCAAGTCGACGTTCTGTTGGTCGAGGGCGTCGGGGGGCTGCTGTGCCCGATTACAGTTACAATTACCGTCGCCGATTTGGCAGTTGAGCTCGGTTACCCGCTCGTCGTCGTCTGCCGGTTGTCGCTCGGCGCGATCAACCACACTTTACTCACTGTCGAGGCAGCCAGACAGCGAGACTTGGTCATTGCAGGACTGATTCTTAACCATACCGAGCCTAGTCCGCCGTCGAACGACGCCGTTCCAAGTACCCGCGAAGAAATCAGCCGCCGTGCCGGAGTGCCGATCTTGGCCGAAGTTGCCTACAGGCAGAACGATCCCATCGTCGGCTATCAAGACCACTTGCCGGTCGATTGGCTCAAGTTGGCGTCGACTCGGTAACGGCTGTTTCGCGCAACTGTCGGGCCTGCGCCGCGGATGTATCGATCGAGAGGACCAGCTTGACATTCCATCGGCCATCGTCGGGAGCCGCGAACTCCCAGTGAGGCACCACGGTGCTACTTTGATGCACCAATTCGACGCCCCCTTCCGACTGGCTGATGGTCTGAATGGGAAATGTCCAAATCCCCGCCGGTTGCGAAAGTTCGATCGCGGCGTCCAACCCGATCCATTCATCGATCAGGCCGATACGGTCGGTCGACTCCAGCGACTGAACGGTTTCAAGTTGGCCTAATTGTTCACCGGTCGGCCCGTAGTAATAGCGATCGGGTGCTCCGGCTGCCATTCCCGCGAAATTGAACTCGACGCCAAAGTGCACCGGCATGCCAGGCGGCAGGTTCTCCATCTCGTACCGGATTTCCAAAGCCGAACTATTGGAAACATCGATCGCGATTGTTTTCGTCAAAACGACTGAGTTCTCTCCATAAAGCCCGGCCCGCCTTAAACGCAATTCGACCCGTTCGTCGCTGCGACGCAACAACGATTCGTATACCCCGTGGACAAAGTCGCCGGCTGCGCCCTCTCCGCGCTGGAATTGTTCGTTTGTGATACCCGGGTGCAGGAAATGATCGACCAGGCTTTTTCGTGGCCAACTATCGTAGGCGAGTTTCTTGTCGAGGTCCGGCTGTTTGAAATGGACAGCGCTATGAATGCTGGCTGCCCCCTCTTGCTCGTCGGTGTGAGCCTGCCCCCCATACTGACGCACCAGTTCGTGATACGGCTCGGGACGCCGATTTAACGTCGCCAACAAATTGCAGCGCGTGCTGCGAATATCGAGTTCAAACAAGTGTCCGCCATAACTGGGGGCGACATAAGCAACGAGTCGATCCGATGCGAGCCGGATTTCCTTTCGGGCATCGAGATTGTAGTCGTCCGCTTCGACTTCCACCCAGCGCGGGCTATGCCCAGCGATCGATTCGAGAATATTATCTGCCGAAATCAAATGTCGATAGACAGCATTGCGCAGATGGGGCAAATACAATCCGCCAAAGGCACCATGCCAATACGAGCAGTTGCACTGTGCTCGGTACAGTTCCGTGCGTGCCTCTTTGATCTGCTCGTTATGGGCTGGTTCGACCGTCGAGTCCTGAAGATTCTGCAATCGCTGGCTGACTTGCAGCATCCGCGAGTACATTTCGTTGCTTTCAGGATACTTGACCCGAAAGTTTCGCCAGAAGCCGCCGCGAAGGTACGTTTTGATTTCCTCCCAGTCGGGTTCGTTTTGTCGGCGTTCCTTCAGGTGTTGAAACTCGATTTGACGTTCGGTGGGCAATGCCCATTCGGTCATCTCGCGATAACTGGAATCCGGCAGATAGATCTTGCCGACTGGCGAAACGTGGTCAATCGCTTCGGCCATCGTCGCGACCTTCAGCCAATTGCTGTTTTCGACAAGGGCATCGAAAAACCTGCGCAGCCATCCGTCGGTATAAACGTGGTCCTTTGTGCCCGGCCAAGTGCCGAACTTCTCGCCATCGTCGCCGAATGCGACCACAGAATGCGGAAACTGTTCGCCGATCTGCCGAAGATAATCGATTGTTTCGTTCGGATCGGCAAAGGGAATCGTGTATCGCAACCGCTCGCTGCCGGGAAATATCATCATTGTGCGACCGCCATCTTCGGTCAGATAGTAGCCATGCAGTTGATCGTCGGTCAGGCCGGCGGCGCGAAAGTGAAAATCGTCCAAGATCGTGTATTCGATATCGGCGGCAGCGATGTCGCTGGCAAAAGATTGCTCCCAAACTCGCTCCGGAACCCACATGCCACGAATCTGTTGACCAAAGAGATTCTTCAGGTAATGGGAGTACGCTACGATTTGGCCGATACGATCGTGGCGTGGAATACATGCCATAATCGGTTCGTAAAACGGACCGCCGAGCATTTCGATTTGGCCGCGGTCGACAAGCTCGCGGATTTGATCGATGTACTCCGGACGCTTTTCGACCAACCACTCGAGTAAGCTTCCCGAAACGTGCAGGGAAATTGGAATGGAGGGATAGTCCTTCAGGACGTCCAGAAAGGGCTGATAGCTATCCTCGTAGGCGGCTTCAAACACACCATCGAAGTTTCCGATGGGCTGATGATTGTGGATAGCCAAAACGAGTCGAACTTGACAACTCATCGGAAGATTCCTTTCCTCCGCGCAATTTCGGGCGAATTCTTGCGCGAGGTGAATTACAACTCCCCACCCATGCGGTGGATTCTACAGCGTGATACGCTGATTCATGGCCGCGACAATCGCGAATAGTTCTACGATTGCTGCCTTCCACGAGCCAGGTAAGCCAACGAACAAAAGTATATCGCTCTAAACTTCGACAGACCGGGTCTCGCTTACCTCGACTTCGCGCAGAAACGCTGCCGCTTGCTCTGGTAAGACGGGATTAATGTAAAAACCGCTTCCCCATTCGAACCCCGCCACGCGGGTCAGCCGGGGAAAGATCTCCAAATGCCAGTGGTAATGGGTCAAATCTTTACTATCAAACGGTGCAGTATGGATGACATAGTTATAAGGCGGGTCATCCAATGCCACTTTTAGTTTATTGAGGATTGTTTTTAAAACCATCCCCATTTCTTCGATCGTCTGGTGCGGTACGTTTTCAAAATGGCTGGAATGGTTTTTGGGCAAAATACACATTTCGAACGGAAATCGGCTCGCATATGGACAAAACACAACAAAACTCGGCGTGTCAAGGACGATGCGCTTGTCGGTTGCCAGTTCCTGCTGAATCATATCGCAGTAGATGCACCGTCCTCGGTAATTGTAAAACTCTAGCGAACCTGTCATTTCCTCCCAAATTGAAATGGGAACGACCGGCGTCACAATGAGTTGAGAATGACTGTGATCTAACGACGCTCCAGCCGGAGCGCCCACGTTTTTGAAGATCAACCCATGGACCAACCGCGGGTCTTTTTTCAGGTCGACCAGACGGTCGCGATAGGCCCATAACACTTCGCGAATGTTGGCCAGAGGCAAATCCGCCATGTTCACTTCATGTTGCGCGCATTCGATGATCACCTCGTGGGCTCCCACGCCAGTCATCAAGTCATAAATTCCGTCGCCACGTTTGTCGAGGTTCCCCTCGACTTGTAATGCGGGAAATTTGTTGGGGACGGCCCGAACACGCCAACCGGGTTGATTCGGCCCGGAGTTCGGTTCACGATACGCCAGAATCTCCGGAGGGGTCGCCTCTTCGTTGCCCTCGCAGAACGGGCAAAAGCCTCCTTCCGCGCGACGAAACTCCGAATGAAAATCGTGAGGGCGTCGTGCACGGTCCGTGGCGATGATTACCCAACGCCCGACGACGGGATCTTTTCTCAGTTCAGGCATACTCGATCTTTAAGTTTGTGAGACTGGTTTCGTTCTGGTCGGTCAGGATGCGTTATGCCTGCCACATGATCATTTCAAAATCGGGTGACGGAGTCACAATCTCCAGCGTCCCTTCGCGGGGTGCCCGATCCAAACTTTGCTCGTCGGAAAATGCTTCGACATACATATGGATGGGATCGTCCGGCTTACATTTCAGGTCTGCAAATCTTACCGTAAGTTCGACGATTTGATCGACAGCCACGGGGATTTCCGCCTTGTTCACTGCTCGATTCGACCGGTAAAGCTTGGCTGTTGGTTCTCCCGAATCCAACCCGGTCACTCGAATATGAGTCGAAGCGGGCTCCAAGAAACCAATGCGTATTTCATCAACGTTTGACAGATCTTCCCGTGCACTTTTGGAAGTGTCGAGCCGAATCATCAACATGTCCGCGTCAAATCCGAAGTAAATCTCGCGTACTAGACTCTCGCTCACCAGTGTCATTGTTCCGCGCTCATTCCCCGACACGTAATGCCCGGCGTTGATCCATTCGAAGTAAGTCAGCCGGCCATCCACCCGCACGGATAGAAACCCATCGGGCTGCGTGTGAATCGCACGGCGTTCCGCTCGTGTGATGGGGTGCAACAATGTCTGCGGAAATGGAACACCGAGCAAAGTGTAGACATTTTGCAGGTGTTGCCGAAAGAGTTCGTCGAAGAGTCCGTCTTGCGATGAGGAATGGTCGTCACCGAACCACCAGTACCAATCGCTCCCTTCGGCGATGTAAATTTCATCCCAGGCTTTTTGAATGGTTTCTGCCGTTACTGCCCCTTCGGCTTCCGCCTGTTTGAGAAACTCGCGCGTGCGGTGCAAGTGATCCCAAGCGGTATTGTCTTCGTGATGCCCGATCCAAATCGCAAAGTTATGGGAAATCCAACTCCCGGCGTAAAGGTGAGTAATGCGGTCGGTTGCCGGATGCTCATTGAGATAGTCCATCATCCGCACCGGCTGAATATTCTGGTCCCGCACACAGTCGGTATACAGCCGACGCAAAAACTGCACCCCGCCGTCGGGATAGTATTCCCAGCAGTTTTCTCCATCGAGAATGATGGAAACCAAAGCCGGCCTGCCGCCGCTGTTCCCTTCCACCGCGCGCCCGATTCCATGAACTCGACCAATTAAGTCGCTCGCTGCGTGAGCGGGGTCGCTCCGTTGGTAATGAAATCCGATGAGATCGCTCATCGCGTGGTCGCGGAAAACGATTTGCAGCTGATGCGAACCATCGTCGACGCGCCAGGGTCGATACAACATTTCCGGATGCCGCATATGCCCATGCGGGTCGCGAGAAATCCACCCTGCCGTCGATTCCGCCAGGATTTCCTCGTCAGTCGCGATCCAGGAAATCCCGACTTCCGCAATCGACGAGATGATATCCTGCGACACAGAGCCTTCCGAAGGCCACATCCCCACCGGGGGTTCGCCAAATAGCTCGGTATGAAAGTCGATCGCCCGTTTGAGGTGGACTTTCAGATCGTCCCGATACGGTTCCAGGTTTTTGGGAAGACTGCAGCCCGGCATCGCCTGACGCGCCGAGCGTTTGTCCCAAAGCAATGGCAAGATCGGATGGTAAAACGGTGTTGTCGTCAATTCCACCTGACCACCGTCGGCAAGTTCCTTATGCAGCGGAATCACCTGACGAAGGATTTCCAATTGCTTGTCCAGCAGCCAATTCTTTTCGTCTTCGGTCCAAGATTGATTCTTGTCTCGAAAGTCCTTTAAGTCGGAATCGTATTCAAACGCCAGCGGGTGCATCCATGTCAGATTGCTGAGCACCTGCAAGTCGCGAATGTCCCTTTCGGTGAAGCGGCGAACGGCTTGCTCGGCCGAATCGACACCAAAACCCCGTTTCATGTACAGCTCGAAATAGCGCGTCAATGGCCGAATCATCGTGTCGACATTTGCCGTAAAGAAGTTGTCGACAAGATACTCAAGGTCGTTTTCCGACATACCATCAGCAGGAATGCGTGAAACGTCCAAATGCCGGTCGCTACCATCACGTTCGGTATAGCCCTGCAGTTGCATCAACAGGCTAGGGACCAGGTTAATCGTGCATCGAAACTCCGGGATTTCCTTAATATGTAAGGCCATCCCGTAGTAGTCTTTCGTGCCATGCAAACGAACCCAAGGCATAAGGTTCGTTCCCGAAACGTCGTCCGGATAGTAGGGCTGATGCTGGTGCCAGAACAACGCGAGCGAAACCGGTTGCATAGGAACTCCGTTAATGACTTACAAGCCGTTTCAAAACCCTCTGATGCGTCACGCTAACTTTAACTGCATCGGCTGAAAAACATGCACAACCGGGTTTTGAAACAGTTTTACCAATCCATGGACGCAAATCGAGATGACGTGTTTTCGCAATCGCGGTTGCCAGTTTGAGAGATGGTTTTGCTTAATGTCACAACGATTGACTCGCCGCCTCTCGGCTGTGCAAGGCACGCTCGTAAACCGCAAGATAATCTGTTGCACTTTGATTCCAAGACCAGTCGCGCGACATGCCGGTTGAAACCAATTGAGGCCAGGCCGACTCGTCGTGGTACAGTGTGATGGCGCGGCGAATCTGATGCGCTAACTGTTCCGGCGAATACTCGTTAAAGGACAGGCCGTTGGCATGACCGGCCGCGATGTTTTCAGTCGTGGCATCGATTACCGAATCGGCCAGTCCGCCGACAGCATGTACTAAGGGAACCGTCCCATAGGCAAGGCTGTACATCTGATTGAGTCCGCAGGGTTCAAATCGACTGGGCATCAGGTAGATGTCGCAACTGGCCTCAATTTGATGGGCAAGCATTTCATCGAAGCCGATCACGGCGGCTACTTTGTCGGTGTACCGATCTCCCAGCGACTTTAAGATCTCCTCGTAGTGCGAATCACCGGTCCCCAGGAAGACAAACTGCAAATCTTCCTGAAGCACGTCCTCAGCACACCCTGCAATGAGGTCGAATCCTTTCTGATCGGTCATACGGGAAATCATCCCGAACAGCGGCACATCCGATCGGCGGGGCAAACTAACCGCTTGCTGCAGATGGTCTTTACAAACACTCTTTCCAGTCTTGTAGGAATTCACATCGTAGTTTTCTGTGATATGCGGGTCGGTCGCCGGGTTCCAAATCGCGGTATCGACACCGTTGAGAATCCCAACCAACGAGTCGCCCCGCCCTCGCAACACTCCGTTCAAGCCGCAACCGAATTCCGGCGTTTGAATCTCCTGGGCATATGTCGGACTGACAGTGGTGACCATGTCAGAAAAGACGATGCCGGTTTTCAGGAGATTCATGTTTCCGAAGAACTCCATCTGCCGCCAGTTGAAGTACTTCCAATCCAACCCGGTGAGCAGCATATCCCAATGCCAAAAGCTACCCTGAAAGGCCATGTTGTGAATCGTAAACACCGAGGACGTCGACGAGAATTCGGGAGTCTCCTGGTATTCGATTTTTAACAGCGCGGGAATGATCCCCGTTTGCCAATCGTTGGCATGGACGATGTCGGGCCGAATTTCGAACCTTGCGACGGCTTCGAGCACACTGCGACTAAAAAACAGGAATCTTTCGCAGTTGTCGTCGTAGTCGTGGCCATCCTGCTGATAGAGTCCCGGTCGATCGAAGTAATCGGGTTGGTCGATCAGCAAAACGGGAACATCGGTTTCCGGTAAGGACGAACGAAAGACGCGGGCCTGCACCGATTTGGAGCCGAGTTCGATTGGAAACTCGACATCAGTCGGATGAATGGTCGATTCCAGCGGCCCCGATAGCTGACGATAGTAGGGCAAGACCAACCAGACATCATGGCCCGCTGCACCCAATGCCTTGGGCAATGCCGCAGCGACATCGGCCAAACCACCTGTTTTGGCAAACGGAACCGCTTCTGAACTCGCTAAGACCACCTTCATTGCGTTCCTACCCTACCAAAACGGTCGTAAATTCTCCCGTAGTCAGTTTTATCGGCATAACCGGTATAAGTCTTCAACGGGAGATTCTGAACGGAGATTCCCCAGATCAAGCTGTCGTCGGTCGCAACTGACAGCGATTTGGCGCCCACCAGGGATGCGATTTGCCCCAGTATTGCCGGCTTCCGAGCGATGACTCCGTGAACGAAAAAGTTCATCCCATTATTCTACGACAACCTCGGAAATGCCGTAAGCGAAACTGGTTGCGGACAATGGTCGAAATCTCGGCGGACTGACTGGCAGCGCAGACGAACCCGCGATTCGATGCGCTGGCAGCCATCGGGGGACTCCTCCCAATTGCGGTTTTGAACGCTCTTTTTCGAGGAATACTGGTACAAATGTGCAATATTCTCTCGACGCGAGGTTTGCGTGCGGCCAATGCCTCTTCTCGATAATTTATTGCGGCCCTAGTTTGCGGGCCCAATGGAATAACACTCCGTAAGGCAGCGCCTTATAATTGAACAGTCGTTCCAGAATTCTGTCAGATTGTTCTCCACACTAAGGCATCCCGTATCAGCAAGGCGCCTGAGTGGACGGGGTGACCCTCGCGGCTCTGGATTGTTAATTTTGCCTTGACCGAGTTCTCCCCTCACTAGGCAACGAACCAGAATAGGCAATCGTTGCCGCCTCCGTGTCACTCGTCTGTCTCTGCCCATTTTGAGCCAATGTCGAATTCGAATTCCCGCATCGCTTCCTGGTACGAGTGGATTTCGGGCCGGAAACCGACAACCGACCGCGGCGCCTTGTCATCACCAGGCCAAGTTGTGCGCAATGAAGCGGATTTCGAATTGGCAGCTGAGGCGATTACCGTCCAAATTCGCTGGTTCGGGCTCGGTATGGGCTATGTTCTCGTGAATTTCATCCAGCGCCAAACGAACCAACCGATTCTAAACGGGATTCTCACGATCGGGGCGGTTTACGCATTGGTCGATACACTGTGGAGTCTTCGCGGTCGCGTGTTTCTCAGCAAATGGCCATTAGTGATTTCGCTGATGGAAGCGGTGTTTATCGGCTTTCTGTGTTACTTCGACGGCGGCGTCGAGAGTCCGTTTCGGTTTTACTACTTCTTATCGCTATTGGTGTGCGCGATTCGCAACACAGGAGTTATCACTTACTCGACGTACGCACTTCATTCGGTCAGCTTCGCCGCACTGACCTCATCTAGCGAAGCCTACCGCGTTATCGACGACCGGACCCAACTGCTCTTAATGTTGGTTTTGATGGGCTGGTTCACTTGGGCCAGTACGAGCTTAGCGGATTTGTTAAAAGCAGCCGGAAGGCGCTTATCGCAATTGAATGACGAATTGCGGCGTAATCAACTGCTGTTGGAAGAACGCATTTCGCAACGCACCCAAGAACTTCAAGAATCGCAGGCGCTTATTGTTCATCAGGAAAAACAGGCTGCGTTCGGACTGCTCGCTGCCGGAATTGCACACGAGGTTGGTAATCCATTGGCGGCAATCAGCTCTTTGGTACAACTACTAAACCGGCGCGACGCCGACGACTACACACGCGAACGATTGCAAATGGTTGATGATCAATTGCGGCGAATTCAGCGAACGTTGCGTGAGCTCGTCGATTTCAGCCGCCCGGCGACAAATCAGTACAGCCAGTGCGACGTCCATGAAATCGTTCAAGCTGCGCTCGACATTGCGAAATACTACAAGCGCAAGAAGGGAAAGCGAATTGTCACTCGATTTTCGGAAAACCTACCGAAAAGCCGTGTTGTGAGGGACCAGTTGGTGCAGATTCTGCTCAACTTGATTCTCAACGCGATGGACGCCACCAAAGAAGGTGGGACGATTGAAATCACCACATCGCTCGAATCGGGCAGAATTCGAGTTTCGATCATCGACGACGGACACGGGATTTCGCCGACTGAGCAGGAACGGATTTTTCAACCGTACTTTACGACAAAGGAAACCGGCACGGGTCTGGGCCTATTTGTTTGCAAGAGTCTCATCGATCAAATGCCTGATGCGGAGATTGAACTTACCGATGTCTCAGCCCAGGGAACGACCTTCTCGGTATTTGTCTCCTGCGACAACGTTCAGCGGAATCCCGATGTGACCGAACCCGTACGAATCGTGACAGAGGAAGTTCATACTTCGTGAACAATAAGCATTCCGTACTTGTGGTCGAAGACGAAGATGTCATTCGCTCCACATTGACAGAGTTTCTCTCCGGAGAGGGTTATCAAGTCGCCGAAGCAGCAACGTGCGCCGATTCGCTCGCATTGGCGCGGGAAAGAGACTTTCACGTCGCAATTTGCGATGTGCAACTCCCTGATGGCGACGGCATCGGATTGCTGCGACGTTTAAATGAGATTCAGCCCGACGTCTTCGTGCTGGTGATTACCGCATATGCGACCGTCGAAAATGCCGTGGAAGCATTCAAGGCCGGTGCCTTCGACTACCTCGTTAAGCCGGTCATATTTGACGAATTGATCAAGAAGCTGGAACGCTTGTGGGAGTACCGGGCTCTCGCCGTCGAAAACGTCAATTTGCGCAGCGAGCTGCGGCTTCATCGCGAGTTCGACAAGATTGTCGGTTCCAGCAAAGTGCTCGCGGAATTGCAAACGACGATTCGTAAGGTGGCGGTGACAAATTCCAACGTACTGCTCGTTGGTGAAACCGGAACGGGTAAGGAACTGTTCGCTCGCGCGATTCACGCCGCCGGGAACCGTACCGATACCAAATTTCTTGCGGTCAATTGCGGAACACGTCCGGCCGATCTTTTGGAAAGCCAGTTGTTCGGTGTCCGCGCCGGATCTCTTCCCAGTGCACAAACAGATCAAGCGGGACTACTACGCCATGCGGGCGGCGGCACGGTTTACCTCGACGAAGTCTCCCAATTGCCGCTGAGTACCCAAGCAAAGTTGCTTCGAGCCATCGAGTACCAAGAGATCATGCCTTACGGAGGTTCCGAAGCGGTGGCCGTTCACGCACGAATCATCGCGTCGACAACTCGAGATCTCGCACGCGAGGTCGCCGAGGAAAGATTTCAAGAAGATCTGTTCTATCGTTTGGACGGAGTGAAAATTCGCATCCCCCCCCTGCGCGAACGGCTCGACGACATACCGGAACTGGTCGAATGCTTTATCTCGCGGCATTCCCAAGTCATGGGCAAACGTGTGAACGGCGCCACCAGCGAAACCATACGGCTGCTGATGTCGGCCCAGTGGAAAGGCAACGTACGCCAACTCGACAACGCGATTGAACGTGCCGTAATGATGTGCGAAGGCACGATGATCGAACCGACCGATTTGCCACCCGACCTTTTAGGGCTGGGGCAACCTCTGCCCGATACTGACGACCTGCGATCGGCGCTGCGTCATTATGAACGGCTGCATATCAGCCGCGTACTACGGCAATGGCCGGACAAACGGGAAGCCGCCAAACGACTGAAGCTCGGTCTGTCCAGCCTGTACCGCAAGATCGAAGAGCTAAATATCGATCTTTAGTCGGCCGAGGCGAATATCTCACCGTTCAGCTCAAAGCTACCGATTGAACAAAAATGCCGGGCTGTTGATCAGTGCCCACATAAGATCTTGGGCCGCCTCCGATGGGTCTCCGACTTGTTCGAAATACTCGCGCGAAGATTTGGCCTCGTCCTCGGTTGGTAGTCGACTAATGACCGCCAAGTAGATTTCTTGAATAAATGTGTCGGTGTCCGCCTCGGCCTTGGCCAATTTCGCGATTCGCCCCTGAGGATGAATAATCGCGTCTGCAATCGTCGGCCCATTGATGAGGTTCAGAGTTTGGGACAGACTGACGGCACTCGACCGTTCGCATTCACAGGGAGACTCGCGAGGCGGACGGCCAAACATGTCCAGGAACGCGACGTCTAAAGTGGGATCGGGAAGTTGCGTCGCACGGAAGCCGGCCGGTGCGCCGGCAATCTTCGGCGGTGCACCGGTGGCAGTGATGACAGCGTCATAAAGTTGCTCGGCCGTCAATCGACGGGGCATTGCATGCGAAAAGTTCACATCGTCGTCTTGGTTCCATTCGTTGGTTCGGAAGCTGCGTTGGTAGGTATGCGACATCGCGATACTGCGGATCAGCTCCTTCAGATCGAAGCCACTTTGTATAAACTCCTCCGTCATCCAGGCCAGTAGTTCGGGATTCGACGCAGGATTGCTCGCCCGAATGTCATCAACGGGATCGATTATGCCTCTTCCGAAAAAGTAGCTCCAGTAGCGATTCACCAAACTCTTGGCAAAGTAGGGATTCTCCGATGCGATCAACCAACGGGCCAATCGTTCGCGCGAATCTGGAATCGACTCGTCAACCGAGGCATGGCTAAATGGAAAGGCCGGCTCGATCTTTTCACCGGTCGTCGGATGTGTTACCGGTTTGGCGGCCGTGCTCGCGACGATGATCTCTTCCCCCGCAACCGGCCCTTTGACGCGATTCACACCGGCGAAATAAGCAGACAGTTCGTAGTACTGCTGTTGGGTCCATCGCTCAAAGGGATGATCGTGACATTGATTACATTGAAAACGCGTCCCGATGAACACTTGCGTCATGTTCTCCATCACTTCGCGTGGCTCGCGGGCGATGCGGTAATAGTTGGCCGCAGGGTTTTCGAATGTACTACCACTGGCCGTAATAATCTCATACACGAATTGATCGTACGGTTTGTTTTCGGCAATTGACTTTCGAATCCAGTTCCGAAACGACCAGACCCCCTTCTCAGTGACAAACTTGCGATTGTTCAGCAGCAAATCGCTCCACTTTAACGTCCAGTGGTCGATAAATTCCGGTCCCGAAAGCAGTTCATCAATTTTCTCTTCGCGTTTGATGCGGCTATCGCGTGAATCGGCAACGAAGGCCCTCGCCGCTTCAGGTGTTGGTGGCAGGCCGGTCAAGTCGAGCGAGATCCGCCGCAGGAATTCCGCATCGGTACACAATCCCGAAGGAAGCAGTTTCATCCGTTGAAGTTTGTTATTCACGAGTTCGTCGATCTCGCCAAATTCGGGGCTGGGCTTCCAGTGGTATCCTTCCCTTTCGCCGAGGATCGTTATCGGAGCTGCCGCGTAAAGCCCTTCGTAGCGAATCAGTGCAGCGGCTTCACCACGCCGGACTCCTTGAATCAGGCCTGTTTGATCAACTTTGGCAACTTCAAAGTCGCTGGTATCGTAGACAACTTCGCGAGTCACGTCCCGCGATGTGCCATCGGGATAGCGGGCCAGCACGACAAGCTGTTGGACGTCGTCGCTGCGCTGCAACAACGGCTTTTTGGGAAACACCTCGAGTTCGGCAACCGGCTGCTCGTCCTCAAACCGACATCCTTCCGCGATCCATTGCTCGATGAGCTTGTAATACCGGGAATCTTCTCCGAACAAGAAGCCTCCCTCGTGCGGAACACCCTGCGTGGGCTTGAGGAGAATCAAGCTTTGGCTTGGGACAGCACGATTGAACCGGCGCCCAGCGATGTCATCCACCAAAGCGCGATAGTCGAACAACGGATCGTAACCGCGCAACGACAGCTTGAATCCGTTCTTGCCCTGTTGTGCTCCGTGGCATGTGCCGGCATTGCAACCCACTTTGCTCGTAACGGGAATGATTTCACGGACAAAACTGACTGGAATTGACTTTGCGTCCTTAACTTCAACTGCCAGTTCCGCCGATGCACCCGCAGCCGTTACTTGAACACGCGACTGCCCCGTCTTAACGGGAACAACAAAGCCGTCTGCATCAATTCGGATGCCCGAATCGAGCGGAGTCAATTCCGCCTCGCGTGACAAGTCACGCAGCAGACCGTCTTCGCCTTCCCCTGTCACCAGCACACTACGGCTGTCGCGTGAACCATCGATGACCAATTTTTGCGGAAACAATGAAAGCTTGGCAATCGGCGAGCGATCGTCGTCAGCAGCAAACCCGATTCCGGGATGAGCAGCGATCAAAATGCCACCGACCACCATCACTAACGCCGAGGAAACGTGTCGTCGCGGACCTGCAAACATGCTCGAACATCCTTTTGAACAGAATCACTCAATCGGCCGTTGCATCGGCGGATAAGATTTC
>JANQRQ010000233.1 GCA_028284485.1 Planctomycetaceae bacterium
GTACAATGACGGACTTTTCTATCTCGACACGGTCGTCAACGGCGATTGGGACAAGGTTGCCGGCGGGGATACGATCCGTCAATTTAACATCGGGGGCGACATTACAGTTCCCGTACCGATCGTCGGTGACTGGGACGGCGACAGCGATGACGACCTCGGACTGTACAACAACGGTCTGTTCTATCTCGATACCACCGGCGACGGGGCTTGGAGCACGGTTGCCGGCGGCGATACCATTTTCGACTTCAATATCGGCGGCGACCGAAGTTTGCCCAAACCGATTGTCGGCGATTGGGACGGCGACGGCGACGACGATATCGGTCTGTATAACAATGGCTTGTTCTACCTCGATACGACCGGAAACGGCGTGTGGAACACAGTCGCTGGTGGCGATACCATTTTCGACTTCAACATCGGCGGCGACCGCACTCTACCCCAGCCGATTATCGGCGACTGGGATGGTGACGATGATGATGATATCGGGCTGTACAACAATGGTTTGTTCTATCTCGATACGATCAGCAATGGTGTTTGGGACAAAGTGGCGGGCGGCGATGCAATTTTCAATTACGGGATTGCAGCCCTGAACAGCACGGCGACGCCGATCATCGGCGACTTCGATGGGAATGGCATCGATAACCTAGGCCTGTTCAACGACAGCTACTTCTATTTGGATACCACCGGCAACGGAACCTGGAACACCATATTCGCCGGCGATACTTTGAATGATTTTCACGTGGGCGGCGACCGAACTGCCTTTATGCCCATCGCCGGCTACTGGCCCACGACCGTAGCACCGCTTTCCGCGGGATTGGCATCGCAATCCCTGACCGTTCCACCGCCTGAGCCGGTCCCGCTTGGCCTCGATTCGTTTAGCGCGCATAGTTGGGCCAATAGCGACTCGCACCTGCCGGAGAAGATCGACCGAGCCGAGGAATACCTCGGCAAGTGGACGTCGCATTGGCACAACAAATGGGATGCCCATTGGCCCGTCGAACACGGTGAAGAGCTTCGCGATAAGGTTTCCACAGTCGTCGACACGGTCGCTTCTCATGTGGGCGACTACTTGACGAAGGTCGAATCGCACGTCGCACAGAAGCATCCCGAGAAGCTGCCTTACGTCGATCAAGTCCGCACGGTCGTGGAAACTGTGGTGCACAAAATACAGGATCACCTCAATCCATCGACTCCCCCGGCCGACGATGCGCCGCCCACCGATGGCGACACGCCGACGACGGAGCAGTTGACGGTCGACTCCCAGCAGTCGGCGGTAAAACCTTCTCCGGTCGCCGAACCAGTCACCATCACACAAACCGTGAGCAGCCCACCGGAAGCCTTATCGGCGACCCCCGCACCGATCGTGACGACCACCGTCACGACGGACGAAGCTGTGGCAAACATCCGAGGCTCAAACGATCGTCCACCGATCGTTAATCGAATCTCGGAAGCCCTGTATCACGTCGCCGATCGCGTCGAAACCAAATTGTCATACGTGCACGACCAAATCGCCGACCGGTATGCCAATGTATGGGAGACACACCAGGCTTACTGGTTGTCTCATGTTCGCGAGAAACGCGATGACTGGTACAACAGAAAAACTGACGTGCCTGAAAAGCTGCATTCCGTCATCGACTCGATCGAAGAACACGTCGATGACTTCCTCGATGCAAAACGATCCGACGCCGAAGAGGCCATCGACGCAGTGATGGAAAAGTGGCACGGCTTCGATTGGTGGGCGGAAGAACGCGAAAAAGAAAAGTTCGAATTCCTGAGTTCCATCGTCTGAGCGCTCAATCGGCCCCGAGCATCTGGTTCGCCCGGCATTCTCGATGTCCGCCTATCGAGTTCACCAAGTGAATTCGTTAGAATAGGGACAGGAATTCATCCCTGGCATTCGAATCCGCACACAAGGGCGAACCAATGCGTATTTCTTTCTCCGTCAGACCGTCGTTCTTTGGGATGCTATTGCTGGGGATGCCCCTCTTCATCCCTAGTTCTGCATGCGGCGACGAATCAGCCCAACCAACGGCGCGAGCAATCATCAACAACGCCGGTGTTGACGGTGGGATTTTGGTTCACCTCGGTTGCGGCGATGGTCGATTAACAAAGGCACTACACGACGACGGACGATTTACAGTCCTTGGTTTCGATGCCGACGACGAGAATGTCAATGCGGCACGTCAGTATATTTCCGATCAAGGAGTGTACGGACCGGTCTCGATCGAGCACTTCACCAATCCTCGGCTGCCGTTTGCCGACGATTTGGTCAACCTGCTCGTGGACGAAGCAGGGACAATCGATCAAGCGGAATTGCTCCGCGTTTTGGTACCGAATGGGGTGTTGCTTACAAAGGTTGACGGCGATTGGAAACGTATCGTCAAACCACGTCCCGATTCGATTGACGATTGGTCGCATTTCTTGCATGACGCCGGTAACAACGCCGTCGCCGCTGATGAAGAGGTCGGCCCACCCCGATCAATCCGCTGGATCGCCCCGCCGTTGTGGCTCCGCAGCCACGAAACACCATCGGGCATTCAAGGGTTGGTCTCTGCCGGTGGTCGTTTGTTTTACTTCTTCGACGAAGGCCTGATTGGCATCACCGATCAACGACTGCCCGAACGCTGGTCGCTCGTATGCCGCGATGCGTTCAACGGACGCGAATTGTGGCGGAAACCGCTGAAGGCCTGGGGGTGGACGGAATGGGCCGTTGACCAGTTCGGCGATCAGGATTGGATTAACATTCGTGGCGGACGAACGAAAGTTCCCGATGAAAACCATCGCCGACTCGTTGCCGACGAAAACCATTTGTTTACAACATTGTCTTACGATGCGCCGTTGTCGATTCTTGATGCGGCGAATGGCGAAGTTTTGCATACGGTCGAGGCGACTGGTCCGGTGCGCGAAATCATTTCGACCAACGGAATCGTCGTTACGCACGCGCGGAGCGATCTTTCGGAAGCACAAAAACGCCGCGGCGTGAAAAACCGTGAACCATCCGTCATTACCGCTGTCGATGCCGACACGGGAAGCGTCTTGTGGCGGCACGAATCAACGCCTTTGGACGAGTTATTTTTGGCGATTAATGAAGGGCGTGTCTTCTTTTTAAACGAGAAGCAGCTGGTGGCCCTTAATCTCACCGACGGTCGAGTCCTTTGGTCGACCGAAAAACCGAAGGCCCCCAAGAATTTGGTCGCTCACAGCGAAATCGTTTTGCTCTACGCACAAGGGTCGTTGGTCGCATTTGACGGTGCGAGCGGATCGCAACTTTGGGCCAAGGAAGTTCCAGCAGCCTCGGGCGGCGGAGGGTCCGACGTATTCGTCGCCAACGGATTGGCATGGCGCGGAATGGTCGCGATCGATGAAGACTCAAATCCCATCAAGAAAAGTACCGATGCCATGGTTCTGGGCTTCGACCTTAAAACTGGTGTCGAAAAGAAACGTGTGGTCGTACGTGGTTTGCTGAGCCCCGAACATCATCACCGTTGCTATCGCAACAAGGCTACCGAGAATTTCATCATCACCGGCATGGAAGGTGCCGAATTCATGGATCTCAACGGCGATAACCACGGGCAGAACAACTTTGTGCGAGGTGCTTGCAAGCAGGGGATTATGCCCTGCAACGGCATGATCTACGTCCCCGCCGACCAATGTTTCTGCCAACCAGGTGCAAAGTTGCTTGGTTTCGCAGCGGTTTCGACCGATGAGGTTTCCGATCAAATGTCGACGCCCGTTGATCGCGTCACGCGTGGCCCGGCGTGGGGATCGACCGATGCGGCCAGTGAACCACATCCTGGCGACTGGCCGACCTATCGCCACGATCCGGCTCGGCACGCTTCATCGCCGACTTCTGTGGCTGCGAATCTGAAAGTCGCCTGGAAAACGCAACTGGCCGGCCCGCTGACGGCGCCGGTCTCTGTCGGGAATCGCGTCTACGTAGCAGCCCGCGATGCGCATACCATCTATGCTTTGAATGCCAGCAACGGCACAACCGACTGGAGCTTTATCGCCAACGGACGCATCGATTCGCCTCCCACGATTCACAACGGTACGGTTTTGTTCGGCTCGGCTGATGGGCATGTTTACTGTTTGCGTGCGGACGACGGCGCTTTGATTTGGAAGTTTTTGGCAGCACCGTTTGATCGCCGGATTGGCTATTTTGATCAGGTCGAATCGGCGTGGCCCGTGCACGGCAGTATTTTGGTTCGCGATGGCTTTGCCTACGCGACCGCGGGACGCTCGACCTATCTCGACGGCGGCATTCGGGTTTACGGGCTCGATCCAGCCACGGGCAATGTCGCCTACGAAACGACCATTAGTGGTCCACATCGAACGGTCGGCGAGGATCGCGATTTGGCCTTCTTTATCGAGGGTGCTAATTCCGACGTGCTTGTCAGCGAGGGTGGGCATCTCTATATGCGCCAGAAGAAGCTGACTCCGCAGCTCGACCAGGTCGAAATCCCGATTCTCTCGAGTAAAGGCGCGCAAGACGTGGGAACGCATGTCTTCTCCACCGCCGGTCTGCTCGACGGTTCGGGATACAATCGGGCATTTTGGATGTACGGCAAGCGATGGCCCGGTTTTCAGATGGCCAATCAGGCTCCCAAGTCGGGACAGTTGCTGGTGATCGACGACGAAAACACATACGGCATAAAGGTCTTTACCCGCCGCAACGTGCACAGTCCGATGTACTTTCCGGCAACCGATGGCTACCTGGTCTTCGCCGACAAGAACACCACCGAACCGCAAATCGTCGGGGAACCGGGATCGAAGCCGGCCCTCGAATGGCTACCTCAATCGGAAATTCCTCGTGACGGCGACTGGGGCGTGAATAGCGAAGCGTTTGGCAAGGACAAAATGATCGGCTACACACGTGCCGAACCGCCCCTCTGGGCTGAGTGGATCAAGATCCGAGCCCGAGCCATGGTCAAAGCGGCCGATACGCTATTTCTCGCCGGCGAGCCGGACCTGTTCGATCCAGAAGATCCTTACGCGACTTTCGAAGGCCGGGAAGGGGCACGGCTGGCAGCCATTTCCACGATCAACGGCAAGGTTCTCAGCGAAATCGAACTTGATCAACCACCGGTCTTCGACGGATTGATTGCTGCTAATGGTCGCCTATTTGTCTCGTTGCAGGACGGCAGTCTCGCCTGCCTGGCGGAGTAACACTCGACAATTATTCCGCGGCAACTCATTTGGCAGCTGCAACATTTGGCGTCCACCGTGCGCATGAGGATCGTCTGCTGGCTACTCCCGCCCCAGCCAATTGCAGGCGTTTTCGAGCACCTGAATAACGACCGGCTCTTTGTAGACCTCAAAAGTTTCGTGACCCGGACGAAAGTAGAAGACTTTCCCCTTTCCAATGTTCCAGACGGCTCCGGACCGAAACCACTCGCCTTGCTCCCACCGTTCTTCGAACACAACCTGATCCGGTGCAGGGACGTGAAACGGCTCGTTATACATTTCCGTATGCGGCACACGAAAGCTAGATGATAGCCCAGCGGCGATCGGATGATTGCTGTCCTTAACAGTCACAGTACTCGGGGCGCCATCGGGCCGGTAATCGGGGAAACAACAATACGGCAGGTGGACGATTCCCAGGTAGCTGTTGGGATTCTTTTTGTATCCGAAGATTGCTGGTGTCAACACGCTGCCATGGATTGGAACAGTGCGCTCTTTCGGAGGGGCCACTGTTTCGATTGTTAGCTGCTTTCCTTCTGCCAGCTTTTCCAAATGCAACCGAGCGTCCTCGACCGATCGCCAATTCATGGCAAACACAAACGGCTTGGCCCAATGAGCCGAATGCAGCGCAATCAAATCCAAGTCGCCGGCTTGAATACGGTTTAGCACGCGGTTGGCATTTTCGTCAGTCACATCGCTGTGCCGAGCATGTCCCCACCAGATCAACACGTCTGCCCAATCGAGATTGGCATCCGCCACACCTTGGTCGGCATCATCCAATGCCACCGAGCGGATTTCAAACTCCGAATCGGTCGCATCCAGCCGTCGGGCAATTTCGTTACCCAGAAAATTGTCATACGCTTCGGCTTGCCGAGGCTGCTGTTCGTCCCATATCAACACATGGATCTCGTCTGCGCTGACAGTCGTACCGACGAGCGCAAGAAACAGGAATAAGATAATCGATTTGTTGCTCATCATTGGCTCTCCCACTCCAAAATCGGATCGACAGCGTATTACGCTGATTCGTGGCCGCGACAATCGCATTCTGTTCTGTGATAGTTGGCTCCCACGAGCCAGAATCGCCCACAAGAAAACGTTAGCCTCTCTAATCGATCTTCTCACTGGTCTCGGTCGGCCAGTGCGAGATCCTTAGTTCCCGGTTTTACGATTGCGGCAGAACTGTTGCGTCCGTCTCTTTCGGAGCTAGACGCTGCTCTACGCAATGATTTCTTTTACGACATGTCCGTGCACGTCGGTGAGGCGGAAATCGCGGCTCGAATGACGAAACGTCAGCCGCGTATGATCTAACCCCAGCAAATGCAGCATGGTTGCGTGCAAATCGTGAATTTCGAGGCGATTTTCGATCGCCTGATAACCGTATTCGTCGGTTGCACCGTAAATCGTGCCCCCTTTGACACCGCCGCCCGCCATCCAAATCGAAAAGCCATGAGGACTGTGATCGCGCCCGTCGCTGTCCCCTTGTGCGAACGGAGTCCGTCCGAATTCTCCCGCCCAAATCACTAAGGTCTCATCGAGCAGCCCCCGCGATTTCAAATCGGACAGTAATGCGGCCACCGGTTGATCAGTGATGTGAGCGTTGAGTTCGTGGCCCTCTTTCAGCTGGCCGTGCTGATCCCAGCGGTTAACCCCTTCGGGTCGCAGATAGGTGACCTCGACAAACCGCACGCCACGCTCGACCAACCGACGGGCAAGCAGACATTGCCGTGCATAGGTTTGTTTTTCGGGTCGTTTCGCGTCGATTCCGTATAACCGCTGCGTCGCCTGACTTTCGGATGACAGGTCAAACAGTTCGGGGACGGCGGCCTGCATTTGAAACGCCAACTCGTAATTGCGAATCGATGATTCCAACGCGTCGTTGTCGCCGGCTCGATCAAGCAGTTCCGAATCGAGCCGCCGCAAAAGTTCCATCTTGCGTTGCCGGACGGCGAGGCTTTCGTCGGAGTGAATGTCGGCCACCGGTTGCTTACCATGTTTGAAAATTGAACCTTGATATGTGGCCGGCAAGAATCCGTTGTGGAAGCAATCGAGTCCGCCTGGCGGAACAAAGCCGCTATCCAGTACGACAAACCCCGGCAGGTTGCGCGACTGGGTCCCCAATCCGTAAACGGCCCACGAACCCATGCTGGGTCGTCCCTGCATTCCATGTCCGGTGTGTACGAAATAGTTCGCGCGAGTATGCTCGGCAAACGGCGACGTCATCGAGCGGATCACGCACAACTCATCCGCGCAGCGCGCCGTTCGTGGAAATAATTCGCTGATCGGAATGCCGCTTTCCCCATAATTTCGAAACGACCAGGGTGAACCAAGCGCTCGGCCAATGGCATCGAACTGAGTTTGAATGACCGGTGCCTTAAACGGCTCGCCATGTTCTTTCTGCAGACGAGGTTTGGGATCGAACGTGTCGACCTGCGATGGCCCGCCGTCCATGTACAGGAAGATGACATTTTCCGCTTTCGGTGGGAAGTGGGTCGACTTTGGTGCAAGCGGATCTTGAACGGCGATGCTGGGCCCGTCTGCCAGTGATCCATCCGCCAATAGCGCCGACAATGCCAAGCCGCCGAACCCGTTGGCAGTGCGCATCAGCATGTTGCGCCGAGTTTGCGGCGTGCGAAATATTGCGTTAGGTAGAGTTTTATCGGACAAAGATAAACTCCCGGGAGTTGATCAAGACATGGCACAAATCGGTCCATGCGCGACGCTTGCTGGACTTGCCGTCACCATCAGCCTGCGATTGAGCGAGAAACTCCAGCGCTGCGGACAATTCATCGCCGGTCGGTGGCCTGCCAAATGCCGATTCGTATAGAGCATCGATGGTCGTGCGCGGACTGGATGAGTTTTCGGCTAACATTCGCTCGGCCCATCGTTGCGCTTGTTCAATGAAAAACGGATTGTTCATCATCGTCAGTGCCTGGGCGGGCACATTCGAGGCAGCGCGCTGTCCCACGGTCGATTGCGGAACAGGATAGTCAAACACCAAAAACATCGGCGTGAGAAAATTTCGCCGCACGTTGATGTAGATGCTCCGCCGACCGTCGCCGTCGAGCGGGCCCGACTCTTCCGGACGCCCACGTCCTTCCATAAACGGCGTGAGAAAGGGCAACACGCCGGGTCCGGACATACGCCGATCCAAACGTTCCGAGATCGTCAGCATCGCGTCGCGAATCACTTCGCCTTCTAAGCGTCGAACCGGCATGCGATGAAACAAACGATTCCCCGGATCGAGCTGTTCCGTATGCTCATCGACGGCGCTCGACATGCGGGCAGTGCTCGAAAGCGCTAGCAAACGATGAATCTTTTTCAGCGACCAGCCGCTTCGAATCAGTTCAGTCGCCAGAAAATCGAGCAGTTCCGGATGCGAAGGGGGTTGCCCCATCATTCCAAAATCGTCCGGAGTCGGCACGAGCCCCCGGCCGAAATGATGCAGCCAAATTCGGTTCACAATGACCCGCGCCACCAGTGGATTAGAATCGTCGATCATCTGCTCGGCAAGTCGCAAGCGACCACTGTCGGAAGCGAAATCCCGCTCTGACGGAGCCGCATTAGAATCCGCATGACCAAAGACTTCGAGAAATCGGCGGTGAGCCACCTCCCCGGGACGTTCGTGGTTACCCCGAATCAAAACGTGGGCGTCTTCACCGGTACCGTCCGCCATGGCGATGGCGCGGGTGGGAGGATGGAGTTGTTCGGTCAGCCGGCGACGCGCATCGAAGTACGATCTAAACCGATCGACATCAGATGCGGAAATGTCATCGCCGCCAACGAATTCATTTTCTTCAATTCTGCCACCGGCAAGTTCTACGTCGGCAGCGGTTCCAAACAAATTCGTCCCGTGCTCCAGGAACCAATTCAAGATGGCAAGTCGATCGATCGCGTGAGAATCTTCGCCAATCAGGCCTTGCTCCCAAAGTCGCAAAGTATCGGAGAAAAACCGCTGATATCCGCGGGCCAGCTCTTGCTTCGAGGTGACTGCCGGTGAGCTGAGCATCTCCGCGAGTACGTTGTTGCGGCGAGTCGGCGGTGTCTTCTCGTTGGTGAACTCGATTCGGTCGACAGCGATAAACCCATTGTCTTCGTCGCTAATTTCGATGTAAGCACGATGGCCGATCCACTTGCTGACATCCTGCCGATACCACTTCGGAGCATCGCCTGGCTGCACGTCGATCGTCAGCCCGTTATAAATCGGGTGGCGAATCAAATGCAGGCCGTCGAGTATCAAATGCACTTGCCCAACTTTGATGTCACCCGGTTCAATCTTGGGGACTTTCGGCGAGCCGGCGACGCGAAACATGTGATAATCGATGAAGTCCTTTTCGATTGTGAAGGTCGGAGACCTCAGCACGCCCCGTAGCCGTCCATCGACCCGAGCGCTATGGGCAATCCCAGCCGGAATGACACGTGCGATCGGCTGCTCTCCCATCGTATCAACCGGTAAATCCCATCCCTCATGGGAGGACCCTGTGAAAGCTTCACCGGTGACCGCCCACCGCGGTCGGTAATCGCCATCGAAGTTTTCGAACGTCATCGCCTGTCGTTGGAGTAACACCGCATCAAGTTGTGCGATCAACTCTTTCCGCAAACTCAAAAACGATTCGCTGCTCTCGGCGAGCGAAAGCAGCACCCACGGATAGAGAATGTCGGCTTCGTCATCCGTCGCCTTGCCGTCCAGATAGCGGGACAAGGGGGAGTCCGCCACCGAATCTTCAAGCAGGTTTTCTGCGACGTGCTCAATCGACACCCTCATCTGCTGTTGAAAACGTGATTCGGCTGCGGCGCGATTCTCTGCATCAAGCGCCGCAATCTGAGAGAGAAGTTTCTGGTGGGAATCGACCGGATCGATAAATGCGAAATGCCGCCGGGAACTTCGCAGGTAACCGACCAGCGAGTAATAATCGCGCGTCGAAATCGGATCGAACTTGTGATCGTGGCACCGCGCACAGGCGACCGTTAGCCCGAGAAATGTTTTGCACATGACGTCGATCTGGTTTTCAATCGTGTCGTACTGCTCCCCCAGAACATCGATCGGCGACTGCATCGCCTGACCCAACCAGAAAAACCCCGTCCCTAACGCCGATTCGTTCAACCGACTGACAGGGTCGCGCCGCGGGTTCTTCAGCAAGTCCCCTGCAATATGTTCCACGACGAACCGATCGTAGGGCAAATCGGCGTTGAACGCGCGGATGACATAGTCGCGATACTTCCAGGCAAATGGAATCTCGTAGTCGAATTCGTTTCCTGCGGTTTCCGCGAAGCGAACCAGATCGAGCCAGTGACGGCCCCAACGCTCGCCATAATGTGGTGATGCGAGCAATTGATCCACGACGCGCTCGTATGCAAGCGGCGAATCGTCCATCAGAAACGCATCGATTTTGGCCGATGATGGGGGAAGACCGATCAGCGTAAAATAGACTCGCCTCAACCAGGTCCGTTTGTCAGTCTGTTCAGCCGGCGTGATTCCTGCCGATTCCAATTGACGCAAAATGAAACTATCAACCGGCGTGCGCGGCCAAGTCGATCGTTCGACCGAGGGCGGCTCGTATGCCGTGAGCGGTTGGAACGACCAATGCTTGGCGCGTGCCGCCAAATCGAATCCACCGGTCTCATTTGAACTTTTCGCTGATGAAGCATCCCGAGATTGTGGCCAGACTGCCCCGTCAGCTACCCAACTTGTCAGGTCGGCGATTTGCTGATCGGCAAGTTTCCCAGAGGGAGGCATCTGATAACCATCAGGGTCGTAGCGAACAGCGCGAATCAGTTCGCTTTGGCCGGGCTGACCAGGAATGACGGAAGGTCCCGTATCTCCGCCCTTCATTACTCCAGCCCGCGAATCGAGTTGCAGCCCACCGCGAATTTTTTCGGCAGTCGCGGAGTGGCATTTGTAACAATGTTGGACGAATAGCGGGCGAATGCGTTTCTCAAAGAACTCGAATTGCGCGGCGGTCGGTGGATCGGCGGGCGATTGTTCAGCGCATAACGCGAACGCGGGGATGGCGATGAAAACTGTTGCCATCAAAAAAACTGCATGCAGATCGTGACAGCCTTTCGCACGCATTAAGCCCGCATTCCTGCTGAATTCCATTGCCGCCCGTACTTGTTATTGTCGCACGAAGTGCGAGATAATTCTACATCATGTGTCCCAGGGATTCGGGAACGATCAAGACTGCCGCAGTATTCTTAGAGTTTCGTAAACTGGCCTTCGTAGCATTAACTGTCACACATCCTGACGCTCTTTTTTGAAGTCAATCTCGCATGGAGTCGGTTGAAGACCTTATCAGTGGAGTTGTGCTGATCGTTTGGTACGCCGCCGTCTGTATCGGTACAGCAGGTTGCCTACGGAAGGCCGAACGAGAACAGTGGCGGGCCTACGTTCCAGTTCTGAACGCGATCGAAATTTGCAGGCTGGCCGGATTCTCTGGTTGGATCCTGCTAACCGCATTTTTGCCAATGGTCAACTTGGCTGTGACCATCTATGTGGCGCTCAAATTCGCCCAACGTTTCGAGGCTCCAGACAGTTTGGGGGTCGCGTTGGGACTTACCGGTTTCGGACTATTGCCTGCCATTGGACTGGGTAAATACGAATTCCTGCCCATGCGGCCGGCCAACACCGGCAGCCCCCCAAACGTACAAGTTACGGTCACGACTGAAGAACGCCCGCCTGACCATGATCGAGAACGCCGAACTGTCATGATCTTCCTGTCGATCATGTATGGATTGGCGCTACTTTCCGTCCCGGGGTTTTTGGTTATCGGAACGATGGCATTTGCCGGAATCTCACCAGATCAGCGATTCGGTGCCACCGTCAGCATTACGTCGATTTTGCTTTCACCAGTTTCACTAATAATCGCCTTAGCCGGCGGATGGGTCCTGCATAAACGAGGCCATCAGAAATTGGCCGTCTCGCTGGCTGTCCTTCCGATGCTGCACGTCGTGGGATTTTTTGTGGGCTTTGCAATCGTCGCCACCAAACAATGACCGAAGCAGACGTCGCTGCTTCCCTTGAAGCCTTGGAAAACGATGCTTAGTTTTATACACCATCGATTGCCCCCCAATTCACAACGGTGATTTGAAAGAATGCGCAGGAATGAGTATTCGGGGCCATAGTAAAATCAGATTTGGATAGTTTTATTTGAACAATCGTGGGAGGAGGAAATGAGACGTCGCGCCGTGTGGCTGATTCTGCTAATGGTGGCTGTCGTCGCCGTTGGTTTGTGGGTCACAACACCCCGCGAAATAGATACCAAGGCGCAGATGGAAAGCGTGCTGACTGCGTTGCGACAATACCACGACACCCACGGCGTGTTGCCATTAGCCATTCAATACGACGGCGACGGTAAACCGGCCCACAGTTGGCGATATCATTTGCAACCGGCAATCGATTCCGCCCCCGTCCCCTGGGTCGAGCCAGATGCCGATTCATCGTGGGAAGATGGTGCGTTTGCCGATTGGCGAGCCTGGTCGCAGCCAGACCTTTGCGAAAAGGATTCCACGACCACTCACATGTTTACACCCATTGGTCCGGATACAGCCTTGGGTGACACAGAATCCGATAAACTGGACGACATCGATGTCGACCAGATCTTGTTACTCTACGCCCCAGCGATGTCGGGACACTGGATGGAACCATTAGATTTCTCTGTGGACGACATCGACCTTTCGGAAGATGAATCGACCAAGTCGATATTCGGCTCGCCCCTCTATGTGGGATTCGCCGACGGCCGGGTGTGGCGATTGAGCGATAACACGCCCCTGAATGCGGTCTATATGTTTCTCACCCGCAACGGTGGAATCGTTGCCGATCGTGAGCTGCTATTAAAACCCCATCGCATCGATTAACGATTGCCAAATCGACGGGAACGCAACAGTGGAACCGGCAGACGGCATCAGACTGTCGGCAATTCGAATCCCTTGCGATAGCTTTTGCCAATCAGCGCGTTGGCCCGATCGTTCCCCAGAATCGTTTCAGTGGATGCATCGAACTGAATTGTCGAACCGGTGCGATAGGCAATGTTCGCCAGATGCGGCAATGTCGCGCTGCGATGTCCGATTTCGATGTCGGCATTCGGTTTCTGCCGTGTCACCATACAGTCCAGAAAATTCTTGATGTGGGCTGTCTGGTAGTCGACTTTGTCATAGCTGTCGAGCAATTCATCACCGTGGTACAGCTTCCAACCGGACGAGAAGCAGTCCAAAGTTGCTTCAGTCCCATAGAATTGAACGCCCCACACTCGCCGTGCCCCTTCCTTTTGGGCGTTGGCCCACATGCGATGTTCCCACTGAATGGCGACGTCGCCGAAATCAAACGTGGCGAATTGCGTATCGGGAGTTTCCTTATCGTCGTCGTAGGCGTAGCGTCCGCCGCCGGAGACGATTCGCTGCGGGTACTCGACACCCAAGCCCCACCGCGCGACATCGAGTGAATGCGCCCCGAGATTGCCGCATTCACCCGTGCCATAATCCCACCGCCAATGCCAGTGGTAATGCACCAGGTTCTCGCGGTACCCATGATTCGGCGCAGGCCCACACCACAGGTCAAAATCGAGCTTGGCCGGCGGCTTCGTCGCCTGTTGCTTGCCGATATCAGGGCGACGTTTATTGGCCCAAGCCCGCGCAAAAAGGACTTTCCCTAGCCTTCCGCTTTGGACAAGTTTCACCGCCGATTCGAAATCGGTTCCGCTGCGGCGCTGCGTTCCGACCTGCACGACTCGGTCGTACTTGCGAGCGGCTTCCACCATGCGGCGACCCTCGATAATCGAATGCGAAGCGGGCTTTTCGACATATACATCTTTGCCGGCCTGGCAGGCCAGAATTGTGGAGAGCGCATGCCAATGATCGGGCGCTGCACAAACGAGGGCATCGACTTCGGAGTCATCCAGGGCGACGCGAAAATCCTGAATGACCTTTGGTTCGGCACCACCTTTTTCGGTCACCGCTTCGACCGCACGTCCGACAACGCTGAGATCGGGATCGCAGATGTACTTCACCTCAACTTGTGGGAACCCGGCGAATCGCTGGGTTAGTTGTCGCCCACGGCTGTTGACCCCCATCACCGCGACGCGAATCGGCCGTGCAGATTCATCGGCCGCTTTCGCAGAAGTTGCAAGCCCCGTCCCAACATAAGCCAACGCCGCATAATTTGCTGAGTTCTCGAGGAATTCCCGACGGCTGAGCGGCAACTTTTCATTCGGCTTTTGGGCGGGATTCATCTTTGTCTCCAGTGCAACGGAGGACGCTTCCAAATCGACTGTTGAGTCGGCCTCAATGAGGTATGATTATGTTAATCGAATACCTTACTCAATTCACGGGCAATACAATCCTGAAGCGAACCAAAAGGATTGCCTGGAGATGGTGAGCCCAATTCTTTTCGTCGCGGTGTTTGTATGACCGATCCAAATTCAAGCGATGAGCACTGGGTGGAAATCTCTTCATGGCTCTGCAAATGGCATTTGTGGCTGCAGGATCTCCCCTGCTGGCTGATGTTGCTGCTTTGGCTGTGGGTAACAACGAGACCAGGTGGAGAACCCGAGATACTATTTTGGGGGATCGGAATCGGCTTCTTTGGAATTATGGCTTGTTGCCTGATTTGGGTTTCCTGTCACCTGAAGATTATTGCGATCAGTGAGACACACATTCGGCTGACATCCCCTTACACCGGTCGTGCAACGATCGTCCCACATTCGCGTTTGATCCGGATCGGAAACATTCGCCCCTGGTATCTGTTGTTGTGGATTCGCGACAAAGATTCCAACCGAACATCTCTGTTTTTGACGCAGCCGCGGCGGGAAATCGAAGAGTTTCGAGGACGCATCCACCCCGAAGTCGTCCTCAACAACATCATCGCTGCGGAGAACAAAAAGCGGGACGAGATCGCCGCGACATTTGACAACTGAATCGTTTCGACCGCCCGTCAGGGATTGTCAACGACATCTTTTGGCCCGAATATCGACAAGTGATGCCCGTCCGGATCATCGAAATTCGCCGCCCATTGATCGGGTGTCACTTGCCGGGGCTCTTGAGTGAACGCGACTCCCTTGTCGACAAGTCCGGCATGCACCGACTCGACGCCGTCGACTCCGAACACGATCTCTGAAGCGTCGCTAACTCGCCCGGTCGCTTTCAGCATTGGTTCGCTGAGGCCGATCGTCACACTGCCTGCATTCACAAAGGCGAACCCGGGTGATTGAAACGCGACTTCCAGCCCCAGGGTCTGGCAGTAAAACTCGAGCGAAGCAGCCAAGTTCGACACCCCCAGCATGATGTGACTGATGGTGTGAACCTTGTTATCGTGTCGGTTTTCCATGAGCTTCTCCCGTTTCAATAACGATTAAAGACGCGTGACATGCAGCGATGATGGAATCGCGAATGAGGGCGGATTCTGGACAAACCTCTCAATATCCAATCCGACCGGCTGTTGACACAACACATTTCGTAGCGGTGACTTCCAGCCGCCGATCCGAATTCACAATTCGCGGCGGCTGGAAGCCACCGCTACAGTAAAACGAGACGGGGGCTCGGATTTGCATTTGATCAATTGTTGATCCAACTTCTTCCCTCACTGACATGCCGGGTTATCAAATTCGAAAAGTCGCAACTTCAAAACATGCGCGAGTGGATTAAGAAAAGACCTCGCTGCGGCAACTCTGTTCACTATGGAATTCAGCAGGCCGGCGTGCTATTATTTAGCTTTGCTAACTAAATGTCAAGACGATGCCCAAACCACAAGCCACCGACCGAATTGAAATTGCCGACCGACTCCATTCAGCCGCCATCCATTTGCTGAGGCGATTGCGCCGAGTCGACGAAGCGACCAAGCTGAGCGCACCTAAGCTTTCGGCACTATCGGTTCTTGTGTTTTCCGGCCCGAAACGACTCGGCGAACTGGCTGATGCAGAACAAGTTCGCCCGGCGACAATGTCGCGACTTGTGAAGGAGCTGGAATCAGACGGTTTGCTCGAACGAAGTCGTCACGAGTCTGACGGTCGAGTCGTGACGCTTAAAGCAACTCAGCCGGCGGTCAAGCTTCTGAAGCAGGGCCGTGGGGAACGAGTCAAATTGCTGGCATCATGGATGAAGGAATTAAGTCGCGAAGAGTTGAAATCCCTGGAACGAGCTGTTGATTCCATTGACCGGTTAGGAGATTCATAACTCTCAGCGCCCGACTACAAGCCGCACTGCGCCCAACGATGGGTATCAGCGACCAGAATCCGTAATCATGTGTTCGAGAAATACATAGATCACGCTTCCATTTGACGTCGGAAATGGTTTGTCTTTCTGGCAGCCGGCAATCAGAATGATGGAAGCAGCGCGGAGTGATGATCCGCTCGAAGATTCGACAGGGTATCGCTATCGCCCTGTGGCAAAATCAAGCACGCTTCCCGATGGAACATACCGACTCTATGAAAGAAACGGCTTATGAAATATGACGCCTGGCCTGCCGCACGGATGGCTGTCGTTACGCTGCAGTTTTTGTGCGTCCTGACAACCGATTCCGCCTTCGCGGCCGACGACACTGCTCAGCTCGTCCCTGCCCACTATCGACCTGTTCATCAACTGCTCGCCGATCACGTTGAGCAACAAAAAATCGCCGGCGCCGTCGGCTTGGTGATCGACGACGGCAAGGTTGTCTATTCGGATGCCGTCGGCTATCGGGATGTCGCATCGCAAACCGAAATGACGCTCGACACTTTGTTCCGCATTGCATCGATGACGAAACCGATGACCAGTGTTTCCGTCATGATGCTCGTCGAAGAAGGCAAACTGTCGCTAACCGATCCGGTGTCGAAGTTCATACCGGCATTCGCCGACGCAAAGGTCCTCGTCGTCGACGAGAACGGCAACGAATCGACCGTGCCGGCCGAACGGGACATCACAATCCACGACTTGCTGACGCATCGGTCAGGGCTCACGTATGGATTCATGGGCGGGCCGCACCAGGCGTTGTATCAACAAGCCGGAATCACCAACGGCCTGATCGAATCGTCGGTCTCGCTGGCGGAGCACACGAATCGCCTTGCGAAGCAGCCGTTGGTTAATCACCCGGGGAC
>JANQRQ010000253.1 GCA_028284485.1 Planctomycetaceae bacterium
GGCTGGCGCACAGTGAATTGCGTCGAAAACAACCCGAAAGTCGCGACATCAATTTCGCACACGCTCGCAAGGCTTTAGCGCGGCGGCCGCACTTCGCTCATTGGGAACTCCGACGTGCGCCGTTGCTCCGACTTCATTCACCATTTCTCGACACAACGGTGTCCTGGGGCGCTTCCCCGCGACAGTGTCGTTGCCAAATGATTTCGTACGCCTGCTCGAGCTGTTTGACGCGGGCCGCTGTATCAAACATGCGGGATGACGTGCGGCGGTTCGCCCAATCTTCCCGAATCTTTTTCAGGCGACTCGGCTTCTTCGCCAACTTGATCGCGAGTTGCTCATACTCATCCAGACTGCTGACAATCAACTTTTCGAGACCGGCAGCAGTGAGGATACTGGCAGCGACTCGTTCCGTCATTCGCTCACCCGGGCATGTAATCAACGGCACGCCCGCCCAAACCGAATCGGCGGCCGATGTGTGGGCATTGCATATTGGCGTGTCGAGGTACAAATCGGCGAGCCGATGCCGCGACAAGTGATCGGGCTTCGGAACAACTTTGGCGAAAATCAACCGATCGGGGTCGACGTCCCGTTGCTGCGCCTCGCGCCGCAGGTTGTCGGCAACTTGCGGTTGTACCGACAGCAGCCACAACACACTTTCCGGAACGGCTCGCAAAATCTGCATCCACACGTCGAAGATTTCCGGCTGGATCTTGTAGTTGTTGTTGAACGCGCAGAAGACGAAACCAGTGGGAGGCAATTCGCAATCTTCCCGGGTGAACTCGCGCTCGGCAATGGCTTGCTGATCGTCCGCCATCTGGTACGTATCCGGCAAATAGATCAACGCTTCTTCGAATTCGTCGCGCAGATTACTCCCGAGAGGTGTCAGCACCGGATCGGTGACAAAGTAATCGACCAATCCCCCCATCGTACCGGGGAACCCGAGGTAGTGGACCGTCACTGGTGCCGGACGAGCCATCAATACCGCCGGGTTTCCGCCTGCCGTGTATCCGCCGATATCGACCAGAACATCGATTCCGTCGCTGACCATCCGTTCGATAATCTGTGTATCACCATGCCGATGGCAATCGTAAAAGTGGTCGCTGTCGACCATGATTCGTTCGCGGTATTCACTGTTGTCGTCGGGCCCAGTCGAATAGGAAAAGATTTCGAATTTATCGCGGTCGTGGTGGGCAAACATGGTGCGGCACAGATGGCCAATCGCATGGTGTCGAAAGTCGGGTGAGAAATAACCAATTCGCAATCGACCGGTACGCTCTGGAGTTGCGGGGAGTTTCGCACGCAGACCTCGTCGAGCCACCTGCTGACCGATCCGCTCCGTATGGTCGACGGACATGCGCCGCATTGTCGAACGCGGGATGGGTAATGCGGGGCTTGCCGAGATATGCAACGGACCGGGATTGCCGGCGTCCAACTCTTGGATGATTTCGCGACGGACCAAGTCCAATTGCTCGTGCCAATCATCTCGCCAGTCGCACGTTTCACAACGATGACGGATCCAGTTCGCTCGTGCGGACGGCCAGTCGGGGCGAATCCTCAATGCGTGTTCGTATTGCTCGGCGCCCGCGGCCATCCGGTGCGTCGCGACATAGGCGTTTCCCAGATTGAATCGAGCATCGGCATTGTCGCCATTCAGCTGCACCGCCTTTTCCAGCAACTGTAGTGCGGCCTTACTGCGCCTGGCATCCAGCAGCGTGGCTCCGGCGCCCAGTAGGCTTCGCACGTCGTCGGGCCGCAGATTCAGTGCGGCGCGAAACTGTTCGATAGCGGGATCCCATTCCTGCAATGTTGCCAGCAAATTGGCATAGTTATGCCGCAACCGTGCATGCTGCGGTGACGTTTTGATGGCTTGTTCGAAGCAGGCTCGGGCTTCGGCGAGGCGATCTTGTTCCTGCAAGACGACACCAAGCACACACTGCGCTTCCGGATCGAGGGGCTGCCAGCGCAATCCTTCGCGGACGGACTTTTCAGCGTCGGCTAAACGTTCCCCGCGTCGGTATTGCCGGGCCAGAGCCGTCTGCGCGTCGACCAGATTTTGTCTCAGTTCGGGGACATCAGGTTGAAGGGCAACCGCCTTTTGAAGTTGCTCCGCCGCGTCGGCATACCGCCCGGCTTGATGGTGGATCAATCCCAGCAATTGCCAACAAACCGCCTTATCGCGTGGACCGGCATCGGACGCGAGGACGGCGTCGATGTCCGGTTTTGCGGCCGCGAGATTGCCAGACCGGTAGTGCGCGATTGCCCGCGACGTCATTGACTGTAGATTATTTGCTTCATTTGAGGGATTCACGGAACCGGAAATGGCTTCTCGCCTTTCTAGGAAGGATTTGCATCAGTCGTCAGAGTCAATCAATGTCATGACAGACGCATTCACCGCAAAAAGTGACCGCGCTCTCTCTACAATACTTCATACACCATGTCCTCGCAGCGGGAAAGCATGACATTCCGCCGGCTACCCGGGGCGCTTCCGCCACCACCGTGAAAGGGTGACAGGCCCGTGAGTGGCTGCATTCCGAAGAAAACCGGCTGGAATTCCAGTTCTCTGTGGCCACGTACGAAACCATTTTGCTTTAATAGCGAAACAGTCTGGGCAGCTTGACCTAAGAATCTTCAGCGTACCGGAATTCGACGGTCGCCGCTCGACTTTGAGAGTCGCCTCGATATGCCCGACGTTGATGCCGATAGAATCGTCCCCAGAGCCGCCCGCGACGTTTCGATGTGGAAAGACCAATGACGCGAATCCTTCTGATCTTGATTGCACTTATTTCGATGAGCCCTCGCACAGCCTGCTCGCAGCAGACGACCCTCAAAGTGCTGATCGTCGACGGGCAGAACAATCACAAAATCTGGCCCAAATCGACACTGATGATGAGACATTACCTTGAGGAAACAGGGCTATTCGAGGTCGATGTCTACCGTACGAAATTCACTTGGCGCGGCGACGAGTTTCCCGAGGAGTACAACGAGTTGTGTCAGCATTGCCAAGATTTGCCCGACGCGAAAACCGATCCCGATTTCCGTCCTGAGTTCTCCAATTACGATTTGGTGCTTTCCAATTTCGGCTGGAAGTCCGCCGCATGGCCCGACGAAACCAAACTCGCTTTTGAAGAATACGTTCGTGCAGGAGGTGGTGTTGTTATTGTCCACGCTGCGAACAATGCGTGGGGAGATTGGGTTGAGTACAACAAAATGATCGGAGTCGGCGGCTGGGGCGATCGAGACGAAACATCGGGGCCCTATATTTACTATGACGACGAAGGATCATTAGTACGCGACACGACTCCCGGACCGGGCGGCTATCATAGTCCCATCCGATACGAATTCGAGATTGAAACGCGGGCTCCTGATCATCCGATTATGAAAGGCATTCCCGAAAAGTGGTTGCACACCCAGGACGAGCTTTATGCCAAACTGCGCGGGCCGGCTCAGAACATAACGATTCTTGCCACTGCGTACGCGGCCCTGGACATGAAAGGAACAGGTCGCCACGAACCGGCGCTGATGACCATCGACTACGGCAAAGGACGTATCTTTCATACAACGCTCGGGCATTGGGACTACAGCATGGAATGCGTCGGATTCATCGTGACGCTGCAGCGCGGTGCCGAATGGGCTGCGACTGGCGAGGTCACCCAAAATGAACTTCCGAATGACTTTCCCACTGCCGACAAATCGAGTTCTCGCAAATTCGTTCGCTCGCCGGAATAACGCGAATTCTTGCGACTAACGACGCGTCCGGCCGGTTGCATTCGCTGCTTCGAATTAGTCGGCGGACCATTTGGGCTGCCGCCTGGGAAGGCATCATGGAAAACTCCTGGCAGCAAAAGCTTGCAGCGGACGAAATCGTTCTACTCGATGGGGCGACTGGGACGGAACTGCAGCGACGCGGAGTGCCGATGGATCGAGTCGCCTGGAGTGGGGCTGCCGTCCTCACGCACCCGGAAGTCGTGCGCGAAATCCACGAAGACTACATCCGCGCGGGTGCCGACGTCATCCTGACCAACACGTTTGGGTCAACCCGCCAGATGTTGGAACCGGCTGGTTTCGGAGACCATGTCGAGGCGATCAATCGGGGCGGCGTCGAATTGGCTCGGCAAGCGCGCGACAATGTCGGCGAACAGGCCGTGTCGGTGGCTGGTTCCATTTCCACAGAACCTCCTGCGTTCGAGCAAAATGCGTACCTATCACCTGAGGAGGAATCCGCAGCCTACCGAGAAGCGGCAAGACTCCTGGCGGACTCCGGTGTCGATTTCATCGCATTGGAGATGATCGTCGATACGACACATGCAACCCGCGCGATGCACGCAGTCTTAGAGACCAAGCTTCCCGTGTGGCTGGGTGTCGCTTGTCGAAAAACCGACGATGGCAGAATTGTCAGTTTCGACTATCCCGACTTGGAATTCGCCGCCGTGCTGGACGCACTGATCCCGATGGGACCGAACGTCGTTAACATTATGCATAGCGAGATCGGAGCCATTCCTGAGGCGATTGCATTGGTCCGAGAGCGCTGGCCGGGACCAATTGGTGTCTATCCCGAGTCGGGATACTTTACCAAGCCGAATTGGAACTTTGTCGACATCATCCCGCCGGCCGAGTTGGTCACCGAGGCGCAGGGCTGGGTCGAAGCGGGAGTCCGGCTGCTGGGTGGATGCTGCGGCACAAGCCCAGATCACATCGCGGCCCTCAAGTCGGCAATACCGCAGCTCGAGGCGGCTCGAAGCACGTAGTGATGCCATCGTTTGTGCAAAAGCACGTCCGTTCTCGAGGTGCAGCGGTTTGTAGATTTAGTGTCGTTCGATGTCGTCGATGGATTAACTCGAGGGCAAAATACTCGGCCGACCCATTGGGGAGGGGAGTAGCGGTCACTGCCCGAATACTTTTGACATTCTGGTTGATTCTTGTTTAGATTTGGGTAGTCTGAGTACAATTCGCAGACTGATTAGGGACGTCATGGCGGCGTCATTTTGGAGCTAAGATAGCCCGCTCGTGCGCTTATTGCACGTGACGGGTTTTTTTTGCGCCCAGTTTGGTCCGGCAGTTCTTCCGATGGAGTTTGGCTGTCGGTCGCCGATGTGACGAAGGCAGTGTTCTGACGACTGACCAACTGGGGATTGCTGTGGGCCGTTTGTGGGGTTGCCCCGCAAACGCAATTCAGGTCACAGGAGAGTGAATATGAAGACGCTGGCAAGTTCAGCATTGATTGTTCTGAGCGCATCGCTGTTCGTTCATGGGAAAGGGGCCGTCGAAAACGGTTCTCCTTCTCTGCTCGTTGAACCGCTTCGCCCAATAGCAACGACCAATCACGATCACGTCACAAATGTGCCCGACGTCGCGGCGACGATTCTTGGGGAAGTCGGCACTGGTGAACGTTTCGATGACCGCGTTGGGCAGCTGATCGCTTACGCGGCGACGGCAATTGTGGACGAGGACGACACTAAGGCCAAGCTCGAAGAAATCCGCGATCAAGTCGATAAGGATATCGCGGATGCCCAAAAACACCTCGACGGCCTGGATGAACTCGAAAAGAAGCTGGAAGAGTACAAAGATGAAGGGACCCCCGAACAATATGAGGCGGCCAAGGAGTCTTTGGAAGAGGCACAAAAGTTTGGTGAAGATTGGTTGAAAGAGTTGGAAGAGACCAAGCAACAAGCACAAGATGAGCTTGATGCACTCGACCAGGAAAACCAAGACCCCGATACAGCCGAAGAAAGCGCGGACCAGGAAGCCCTTGACTTCATCGACGAGTACACCGAGGACTTGGACGAAAAAATACGTGATGAAATGCAGGAGCAGATTGACCAGGTCATTGAAGATATCGGTGATGAGATCGCGGAACAAATTGAAGAAGACATTGAGTTAGATTGGTGGCTTAACGAAGAAGACATACTGGATGCTGGAGCTGATCCCGATCCGGAGCCGCCCGACTTGGGCGACGAAGAGCCAGTTGTCAACGACCAGTTTCGAAGAGACTTCGGCGGACCCGTCCCGGTCAGGCCGGGACCTGGCGGCGGTGGTGGCGGCCCCGGGAATGGCGGTAACGGTGGACTCGGCGGATTGGGTGGTCTGCTTGGCGCAGCCGGCGCTGCGCTCGGTGGTGCGGCACTGGCCGACCGTGACAATGGGAGAGACAGAATCATTCCAGCCAGCGTAATTCTTCCTGACTAAAGCGATTCGCTTTTCCTCAATCGCGTTTGTGGCGTGTGGGATCCGGCAATCATAGAGCAGTAAGCGATTGTCGCGGCCACAAGTCAGCGAAACACTCTGTAGAGCATTTGACGAATCACCAGGGCCGGAATGGCTGCTCCCGGTCCCCCTGGCTTCGTGGCGAAAACGGTCTCGTCATTCCCGCGCGGTAAGCTTGCCCCCGCACAGGCGGGGGCGGGAATCCAGTCGCGAGTCTTCGACCACACATTCTCACGAATCAGATTCGGGCGAGTGTCCGGCATTGGACTTCGTGAGAATCCTTTTGGTTCTTACTTCTCTTGGTGGGACAGACATTCCTGTCTGTCTCGCTTCGCTTGAGAGTTCCGCAGGCCAATTACCGTGCCGGCTTACCGAAACGGATTCTCCAGAAGCTGCAGGCCACATCGCCGAACAAGTCAACTCTGCGCTCGATCACACGACTCTGTGCAATGACAATTCCTGCCAGGCAGCCGATCGTGATCCACAGGAGAATCGACGATAGAACGAAATGGCCCGCTCCGCTGATGACCGGAAGCGCCTTGCCAAGGTTCGCGCCGAGCAAGCTGCCGATAAATCCGCCGGCGATTGCCGATTTGGCGAGCAATAGACGCCGATAGTATCGCGAATCGCGGTTTGGCTTTCGCGCCATGCTCTGTGCAATCGGTCGCGGCCCTTGCGAATCCCTCCCAGGAACTCTTTCGGCGAACAGTCCACTCGGATGGGGGCGGTTGGCTTCATGGATCGACGTCAGCAGCGCCCGAATCTCATCGCCCGATTTTGTCCACCCGCCGTTGCGATAGGAATGATCGTCGTCATGGTTCATGGCAGTTGACCTCACTCCAAGGGACCTTCTTGTCACATATCGCTGTCGGATGACATGCGACCACGCGAGCGCCAGACCGAGATGATTAGTATTATACCGCCGAGCGCGACACCAAGGTAGCTGCCGTTGTGTGCCCAAAGGTCCGTGAGA
>JANQRQ010000270.1 GCA_028284485.1 Planctomycetaceae bacterium
TCCAATCCTGTCCATCTTGTTGATCCTGTCTCAAGATATTCGTGGTTGCTCCGTGCCCTTTGTGACTCCGTGGTGAAATTGAATCGAATCAAACTGGATTCCCACCCCCGCCTCCGCGGGGCAAGCTCTCTACGCGGGAATGACTTGATAAGCTTCGAGTCCCTTGTTTCTCTGTGCACTCTGTGTCTCCGTGGTCGAAATCAAGAATATTCGCACAGGCAACCTATTTGTCATCCTAGGTGCACTACAGCTACCCTCTCAAAATGAAATGGTGGCACAGACATTCCTGTCTGTGGCAACCCAGCAGTTTCGGCACAGAATGGCACCCGCTACAATTGCGAACCGTTTCGGGACAGAGACACCCCTTGGGAGCCTGAAGTTTTGACTCCTCGGCTCGGCGGGAGCCTCGCTCTCCCGCCGCAGAAACTGACATCGAGAAAACTCGCGCGCCCCAAACCGACAAAACGAAACTCCTTCAGGCCATACATCACATGCCATCGATTCCATTGACTGACACTTCCACCGGATCAACAGCCGCCGTCTTGCCCGAACGCGGATTCAACTGTTACGCGTTTCAAGCCAAACTTGGCGAAGTCACCGTCGACGTGATCGATTCAGAACCAGGATTCGCCGACGGCGCGGGCCGACCGAGCGGCAATGGTATTCCGATTTTGTTTCCTTATCCCAACCGCATCCGCGAAGGCAAGTACTCCTGGGACGGAACCGAATATCACATCCCCTCCGAGGCGGTCTCCTACGATGCCAACGGCAACGCGATTCACGGATTCTGTCTCGATCGGCCGTGGCGAGTCATCGAGCAAGGCGACAACTTCGCGGTCGGGCAATTTCAACTGAGTGTTGATGCCCCCGATCGGCTCGCGTACTGGCCGGGCGATTGTTTAATCGAAGTCCGTTACGAACTGCGTGGTCGGGTGCTGCATTCGCGCATGCGGTTTGCCAACCCGGGCGAAACCACAATCCCCTGGGGATTTGGAACACATGCTTACTTCCGCTTGCCGCTGGCCGACAACAGTGCGCCGGAGCATTGTTTGATTCAGGTCCCTGCGGACAGCGAGCGCGTACTGATTGATTGTCTACCGACGGGTGAAGTCAAACCGATCAGTTCGGAAAAAGATCTGCGCGAAGGCGAATACTTCGACCAGCTTCGACTCGACGACGTCCTGACCGGCGTGACGACCGAGAACAACATTCTGGAATGCGCGATTATCGACGAAAAAGCAGGGCTGCAAATCGTGCAGCGATCCGAGGCGATTTTCCCCGACTTGGTCGTGTTTACACCGCCGGGCCGCAATGCAGTTTGTATCGAGCCGTACACCTGCTCGACCGACGCCGTAAACCTGCAGGCCCAGGGTATTGAAGCCGGCTTGCGGACGCTGGAACCGGGGGCCGAGGTCACCACCTGGATCGACATTGAAGTTGGCCCAGTTGTGGCCTAAACGGGGACCGTTTTACCGGCAAATTGCGGTCAACGCTCGTCCGATCAATCGCAGCTTGACGGCTACGCGCACCGGTTGTTCAAATAAGGAGAGGCCGTTGTCGTCTGCTACCCGATGATCGACGCGTGTCCGATGAGGACGGGGCGCTCGTTTCGCCTTATACAAATAGGAGTTGGAGAGCATGAATTGGCGAAAGAACAGCCCCGCGCTGATGATCGTATTCGCGCTGTGCCTGGCGCCCGCCGGCGTCAACGCCCAATCCGATTCGCCTGCGGCCCCGCCCGACGTCGACGCCATCTTAAAGCGTCTCGAAAAAGTCGAGAACGAGCTGCAGCAACTCAAGTCGCAAAACAATGCCGACCAGCAGGATCCGCAGCAGAACAAAGTCGTCGCCTTGTTAGAGACGCCGTTTTGGGGCGCGCCGCAGTATGGCCGGAACAATGTTCCGCGCACATTTGTCGCCCGGTTGGTATTGCTCAACCTGACCGCGAAATCGGTCACGGTCAAACGCGAACAGATCAAGTTGGAGGTCGACGGAACCAGCCACACCCTGGGGGCGAACACCCGGCCGGCGCAGAACTTTCCCATCCAAATCGGTACTCAGTCGCGTAATCTTTCGGATCTCAAACCGGCCGAATCGATGACCGCCCCACCCAATGGAACCGCGTCGACTTGGTTGGTGTTTTCGAATCTGCCGGCCGGCAATCAAATTCCGAAGCTGGTTTTGAAAATGGAATTAGGCGACGACGAGCGTGCCATCGACATCAACGAGTTCTCGCGTGAACTGTTGAAACTCGACGTCGAGCGGATCGGTCCCCGCCAAACGTTGGCCTTGCTGACGATTTCCGGAACGCTTAACACAATTAACGTCGACACGCTCGTCGACGAGTTGGAGCAACTCACCGTCGACCGTGTGGCCCGTGCCGTTGTTCGCTGGAACGAAGGGGCGGAGCCGGTCGAATCCCGATTGTCGAGCTGGTTGCAGCAATCGACGAACCCGACACAGCGTGCGCAAACATCGAACAGTCCATACCCGGTCATTCCCGGCGCAATCGCCGAGTTGCATTTGGCGGCACTCCCGGGAAGATCGAATACGCAGCGCAGCTATCGGCCGAATCCCAGCGGCACGCACGTCCATAGCGAATCGCATCAGGCCATCGAAGCGGCACTGGCTTCGGCGTACGAAGTGCTGCCCCGAGACGAACTGTTCGAA
>JANQRQ010000278.1 GCA_028284485.1 Planctomycetaceae bacterium
ATCGAAATATTTGCGAGGGGCATACCAGGGTAAATGTGGGCGAAAGACACCGCAGGCCAAAAAGAATGGCTTGTCGCGCTTCTGCTGCAGGAATTCGACGGCGTAGCTAACCGTCGTCGCGTCGTCGTATTCTTTTTCGGGAATGGACAGCGAGCCCCAATCGTTCTCGTGGCCGAGCCCCTTAACGCCATTAAACGGATACTCGGGCGGGAACGGACCGGTCGGCGACCAGGGATAATTCAACTTCACACCGCGGAACCACGGATCGTTTTGGAACGTCAGCCGGTGGTAGGCATCCCATTGGGAGGGAGGATTGCTGCCGGCGGTGTGATGAAAAATCTTCCCCGAACCAATAGCCGTGTAACCATGCCGGCGAAAATGGATCGGCATCGTCACCTGTTTAGGGTTGTGCGGCAACCACCATTGTCCGTTGTCGTAAATTCCACTCGATGAGGGCAGCATGCCGGACATTATGGCGTTGCGGCTCGGACAACAGACAGGCGATGCGCAGTGAGCGTTGGTAAACAGTGTTCCGCGTGCAGCCAGCTTTTCCAAATTGGGAGCGTGCACTTTTCCGCCGTATCCACCCAGAATGCTGACCCAATCGTTCATGTCGTCCGCAGCGATGAACAGGACATTTGGCCGTTCATCAGCTACGGCAAAACCGTCTGCGCCAACAAGAAAAAAGCAGACCATTGTGAGGAACGAAAGGCGATCTAACATTTGGTGCGGCATCTCCTTCGAGTTCTTGTCTACGAACAGTTTCAAAACCCTCTGATGCGTCACGCTGAGCCTGAAAAAGTAGATTCAAAAACAAGCACAACCGGGTTTTGAAACCAGTTCTATTCATCGCTGTCCGTTAACCAATCGAGTGAGAAAGCGGCGAACGTTAACGTGTCGTAACTGCCCTGCTTTCCCGACTCGTAAAGCAATCCGATGCGACCGTCGGCGAGCCGGGCCAAATTCGAATAGGCCGACGGACCTTCATGGATCAACCGGCTAACCGGCCAGGTTTTCCCTTCGTCGTAACTCATCCGGACAGTCATGCGAATGCGTTTGCCGCGCGCCGAGTCGACTGGAGGCGACGGATTGGAAAACAGCAAGCGGTTGCGATCCCCATCTGCGGCCAAGCTATAGCGGATTAAGCTTGCCTGGCAAACCGGATCGCCCAGGTGTTGGTCGAACTCGGGCGCGGACCACGTTGCGCCGCCATCCTTGCTGAAAGAAATCGAACGATGACCGTCGCGGGGGCGCTGCTGCACCCCTTCGGCCACCTTTCCTTCCTGCGAACGCATATTCATCATTAAGGTACCGTCCGCCAATTCCACAACTTGGCATTCGTTGCAAGTCGGCGCAATCACGTTGCTGAGCTGCCAGGTTTCCCCGCCGTCGTCGCTGAAGATGGCATGGGATCCGAACATATATTCCGCTGCCGTATGATCGCAGGGGACAACGAGCCGGCCTTTGTGTGGTCCTTGTTGCAATTGAATACCGATGCCAGGTCCGGTGGCATACCACCACCACGAATCGTCTTTCGTTTGGGCGGTGATCTCTTCGGCCGGCGACCAACTGTTCCCGTCGTCGTCGGAGTAGCATTTGAAGACTTTGCGAGTGTCCTTGGCCGTTCCCGCGTGTAGCGCACCTCCGCCGTCGGATCCCAGATTCCAAGTCATCAGCAGCCAGATCCGCCCGCTTCGCTGATCGATGACCGGGCAGGGGTTGCCACAGGTGTTCTCACCGTCGTCCCAGACGATGGCGGATTTCGACCAAGTCGCGCCCCCGTTTTCGGAACGTTTGACCAACATGTCGATATCGCCGCTGTCGCTGCGGCTGTTCTTTCGCCCTTCGCAAAATGCCAAAACCGTTCCCTGCGGTGTGACAATCAGCGATGGGATTCGATACGTGTGGTATCCATCCTTTCCCGATTCGAACAAGGGAATCTGCTGGATATCGGCCAGCGAGACAGTTGTTGTAAGGATGACCAAGATGGCTGGCAGAATTTGTTTCATGATGTTTACCAGGCGAGATAATTTGGAGTGAACGAATTGTGTTTCGATAAGTGACCAGTGCAAGTGAGCCCGATTCCAACTCAGCGTAGCCAGTGACGTATCCCTACTAACTTACGGGATTTGCCGGTGATTCTCCAATACATGCGTGGGATACCATGATACGCTGCCATACTAGGACCGATCTATCTTTGACGATGATTGCCAAATGCCTCATTGCAGTACGGTATCTGCTTCCGACAAATTCTTCCGGACGGTTTCGTTTCGCGCCTTGGGACGTTTCAATAAGGTGCTGCAGTCGATTTCTGCTTACGACCACTTAACAGGACGCCTGACGATGAAGATTGAACATATCGCGATTAACGTACCCGATCCCTTGAGCATGGCCCGTTGGTACGTAGAACATTTGGGAATGGTCGTCAAACGCCGCGTGATGGAGGCACCGTGGGCGCACTTTTTGGCGGATGACAGCGGTACGGTCATGTTGGAATTGTACGGCAACGAAAATGTTCCCGTCCCTGATTATCGTGCGCAATCGGCGATGGTGTTTCATATCGCGCTTGTTTCCGAGGATATCGATGCGGATGTCGCACGGCTGACTGCCAACGGAGCTGAACTCGAGGGTGAGTATCTCAATGCGCCCAACGGCGATGTATTGGCAATGCTCCGCGATCCGTGGGGCGTGCCGATTCAATTGGCCAAACGCGCTACGCCGATGGTGTAAGGAAAGTCACTCGCTCAGCGTGCGGCTTCTCACTCCGTGCTCACCGTGCCCCCGTGGTGACAAGTCTTAACAGCGTTACGCCTGGCCACGGATTGACACAGATTTGCACGGATCAGCAGCGAAACCTTTTCAGAACTATCCGTGATTTTCCAGTCGCATCCGCGGCGGGAAGCGTTTCTCTGGATTCCCGCCTTCGCGGGAATGACAACTCTGTGTCCTCGCCAGAACGTCTGTTTAGATTCTTGCAAATCGACGACGCTGCAATCCCCTCGGCTGCTATGTTATTCGGAAAATGGTTTCGCCGGCTCGCGGGCCGAAATACAATGGCAATGAGTACTCGTGACACAGGGAGGGAACGACTCGCTGCTTGAGATCTTCACCCGCGTTGATTTAGCCAATCGACAGGCACCAAATAAGAGAAAACCGATCATGCATCGAACTATGCACGTCCGAACTACATTCATTGTTGTCGGATTGCTTGCAACCTACTCCGGCGTGCGGGGCGCAGAACAGGCCTCACCGGAAAAGCCAAACATCGTCTTTCTGTTGGTCGATGATCTCGGCTACATGGACATTGGAGCCAATAATCCCGATACGTTCTACGAGACGCCCAACATCGACCGGTTGGCGGCGACCGGCATGCGTTTTACGAACGGATACGCGGCCAACCCGGTTTGCAGCCCGACGCGCTACAGCATTATGACGGGCCGATACCCATCGCGGATCGACGCCACGAACTTCTTTTCCGGCCGGCGCGGAGGCCGCTTCAAGCCAGCTCCCTTGTTCGACCGCATGCCGCTATCCGACGTCACCATCGCCGAGGCGCTCAAGTCGGGCGGATACACCACCTTCTTTGCAGGCAAATGGCATCTGGGTCCGACAGAGGAATTTTGGCCGACGAAACAAGGCTTCGATTTCAACCAGGGCGGACACAATAAAGGCGGTCCCTGGGGCGGCGGCAAGTATTTCTCGCCGTACGACAATCCTCGATTAGCTAATGGCCCACCGGGCGAACATTTGCCCGCTCGGCTGGCGCGCGAAACGGCCGAGTTCATCGAGAAACATCAGGAAGGGCCGTTCCTGGCGTACCTGGCATTTTATTCGGTGCACACGCCGTTGATGGCCCCAAAGGACCTGGTGCGTAAATACGAAGCAAAGGCAGAACGACTCGGCCTCGTCGGTCAAGAAGCCTTCGCACCCGAGGAACAGGTCTGGGAATCGGGCGAGCGAAAAGTTCGCACGTTACAGGCTCACGCCACCTACGCCGCGATGATGGAATCGATGGACACCGCCGTCGGCAGAGTGCTCGATAAACTGGACGAACTGGGCCTCACCAAATCGACGGCCGTATTTTTCATGTCCGACAATGGCGGGTTGAGTACTTCCGAAGGATCGCCGACGTCGAACCTGCCTTTGCGTGGTGGAAAGGGGTGGTTGTACGAAGGGGGCATTCGCGAACCGTTTTTGATTCGCTGGCCGGGCGTGACTCCGCCCAACAGTCAATGCGACGTTCCAGTGATCAGTACCGATTTTTATCCCACGATTTTGGAAGTCGCGGGTCAACCGCTTCGGTCGGAGAATCATCTCGACGGGCAGTCGCTGGTGCCATTGCTACGTGGCGGCGAACAACTCGATCGCGACGACCTGTATTGGCATTACCCACACTATTCGAATCAAGGCGGATTTCCCGGCGGCGCAATTCGAAGCGGCGATTGGAAACTGATCGAACGGTATGAAGACGGACGCGTTCACCTTTACAACCTGCAGGACGACATCGGCGAGCGGAATGACGTCGCGACGCAACATCCCGATCGAGTTACTCAGATGCGCGAACGGCTGCACAGTTGGTACGAAACCGTCAACGCCAAGTTTCTGCAGGAGAAAGATGGCCGAACGCCTTGGCGGCCATGAAAAGCATATTTGTAGTTGAAAAGTCAAATAGTAAAGTCAAGACTGGCGTGATTCAGCAGAAACAAATCAACAGCGGCCTCCCACTTTGAAACTTGAATGTATTGATTTGCCGTTTCGCGGTTTGAATTGGCCGGCGCACTGCCGTCAATCATTTGGTCAATCGAAGAGTGGAACAAGATGAGGAAATCTATGAAAAACAATCGCTTGCACCGTCGTTCGTTTCTTCGCCAGATGCTCTATGGCCCCGCTGCCCTGTTCAGTTTAGATGCATTTGCTGCCAAGCGATCTGAGGCAGCGCCTGTTGAGCCAAACGACAAGATCAAGGTCACCAACATTGAAACGTTCGTCCTGAAAAACTCCTGGGTGTTCGTGAAAATCTCGACGGACGCCGGAATCACCGGTTGGGGTGAAATGCTGAAGGACGACGCCAAGGCCTGTGCCGCCGGTGCCCTGGAAGTTGGAGACTATCTGATTGGCAAAGATCCTCGCCCTGTCGTCCATCATTGGCAGGCAATCCATCGTGGCGCTTTTTATCGCGGTGGTCCGATCAAGACAGCGATTTCGTCCGGTATTGACCAAGCATTGTGGGATATCACCGGCAAATGTTACGGCGTTCCCGTCTACAAGCTTCTCGGCGGACCGACGCGTGAAAAAGCGTTCGTGTACGGCACACCGAGCAAAGAGACAGGCGTCAAAGCGATGAAGGTAGGACCAGGGACGACACGCAAAGCCTTCAAATATACGGAAGGGCAAAATTACGTCGAAGAGGTGGCGGAACGCTTCGCAGCGCTCAAGAAGAGGTACCCTGGCGTCGACATCGGGATCGACTTTCATGGAGCCGTTCAACCGACAACAGCGACGTTGCTGATCAAAGCGCTCGAGCCGCACCATCCCTGGTTCTTTGAAGAGGTCGTACAGGCACTCAATGTCGATGTCATGGCGGAACTTGCCAAGAAGACGCATATTCCGCTCGCTACGGGCGAACGAATCTTCACGAAATGGGGATTCCGAGAGATCCTCGAAAAGAAAGCGGCAATGATTCTGCAACCAGACGTCAATTACGCTGGCGGAATTACAGAACTGAGGCTGATCGCCGGTATGGCCGAGGCCTATTACGCGCCGTTGGCACCGCACAATCCAAACGGTCCTTGCTCATTGGCTGCGAGTTTGCAGGTCGCGGCCTGTATTCCCAACTTCATGGTTCAGGAGCGAGGCGATCGGGAACACGAATTACTGGCAGAGCCCTTGCCGCCAGTTAAGGACGGTTATCGCCCGATTCCCAAGGGGCCCGGACTCGGCATTACCATCGATGAAAACAAACTGATGAATGAGGTCGGCGAGCCGCGTCCTTATTTGGCGCAGTTTGATTCCGACGATGGATCTGTTGTCGACTGGTAGGCGAGGTGCCACACCGCTAGCAAATCCGTCCCGGCTTGCATGCCGTTTGGAAGCGATCTTCCGTCAGACCGCTCAAATGTCGGGTGGGCTTACGATCTGGCTGTGGGCGATCGCCAGGATGAGGCCGGCGAGGCTCAGTAGGACGATCAACAGGCTGACACCGAAAAGCGTTCGCGTGCCGTCGTCTGGCAATTGCGAGAGCCCGAGAAGCCTCCGGGAGATGACTCCGCAAATCCAAGTCCAATGCAGCATCACGTGGACCAGCACGGCCAACGAAAAGGCACACAGGATTCCGAACTGCACACTGCACCACTGGCCATAGGTCATGCCCCACAAAGTCCACCCGCGGGCGGCCACGCCGGGAGGAAAGACGAATTGCACGATAACCGCTGTCGTCCCTAGCATCACAAACAGCACAAGGAGGCAAGCATCGAGCCAGAAATTGATGATCGTGCGTTTGCTACGTGAACGCCCCTTGGCCATCGTGCTGTTCAGTTTACTTTGACGCATCGAAGATACAACGGTTGAATCCTGTTGGCCTGAACGGTTCACTTGGCCGTCCCGTGAGTTTCGAGGCTGAACGGGATTCGTCATTGAACGGTGGGCGGAATGCTGACGACTTCTTCACACATGGGACATGCCGGGGAACCTTGAAGTGAATCACTGCCTAAGGCCGCAAATCCGCGACCGATTGTCAAAACACCTGTGAGCAAAATACACCAGGCCGCGATTCGAAACAGACGAACGCGCATGGGATTCGTCAACAACGAAGCCCCAGCCCCAGTGGCAATCATAATCGGCGTTGTCCCGAAACCGAAAGCCACCATGATTGTTAATCCCCACCACATATTGGCACTGGCTGCTGCGAGCGCGAGATAGGCGTAGACGAGACCGCACGGCAAAAACCCCGTAACGACTCCTGCCAAAAATGTCTCTGCTGCACGGGTGGCAGACGTCTGCCCGTTACGCGGAGGTCTCATCATTCTGCCAATCGGTAAGAGCCACGAAACATTATCGATTGGACATTTGCCGAATCTTCGCTTGGGCCACCTCAGAATTCCGGCCGAGAATAAACCTTGTGAGATCAGCAATAAACCTGCAACCAATGCCAACAGCCCCTGCGCTGTAGTTAGAGAAATACCGAGGCTCATACGCGAACCAAGGAATCCTGCGACGGTTCCTAGAAAGGCATAAGTGAAGATTCGCCCCAAACTCCACAGGACTTGACGAATTAGGTTGGCGGAAAAACTCCTTGCGCTATACCCCACCGCGACTGCAAACCCGCCACACATGCCGACGCAATGCGACGAACCAAGAATCCCTCCCATGAAGACAAGCGGTAGTTCAATTGGGTAGGTCCCGATGATATCGATCACCCGGCAACTCCCGCTGCAAAGGAATCTTTCGGAGAATCAACGATCGCCGGCAATTCAGTCGGGCTATCTTCTGGATTCGACGGCTCATCTCGACTGAGAAGGAATTGTTCGTCGACTTCCGAGCCTGCTTGGAGCCGCAGCGAATTTACAATAACGATGACACTGCTAACAACCATCAAAAGTGCAGCAATTGCAGGATTCAACAGTCCGATGGCTGCCAACGTCATACCAATGGAGTTGTATCCGAATGCCCAGAAGAGGTTTTGCCTGACAACTCGCCGAGTCGAACGAGCAAGGTCAATCGCCCAGGGGATCCGGTCTAAATCGTCGCTTATGATGCAGACCGATGCCGAATCGCGAGTGATGTCGGCTCCACATCCGAGTGCGATGCCAACATCACTGTAGGCCATCGCAGGCGCATCGTTGATACCGTCTCCCACCATGGCAGTCGGGCCGACTGCAAGCCGCGCCCTTTGGATCTCTTCGGATTTGTCCGTCGGACTCAATTCCCCTAGCACGGGGATTTGCAACGTATCGGCAAGTCGCTTCGCCCGGCGTTGCTGGTCGCCTGTCAATACTGCTAAGTCGAGTCCAAGTTTCTTGCACGATTCGATCGCCGAAACTGTCTCGGTTCGCAGGCTCTCCTCCATGAGAAACAGACTTCGAACGCGACCACGCCATGCCAGCAGGACAATGGCAACTCCGTTATGACGCGCGGTTTCAAGGCTTTGACGAATGTCGTCGGAGCATAATGTTTCGTTCACATCGATGAACTTGTCGCTTCCAAGCCGGACGCTAGCGGGCCTTCCGTCATCATCCAGTAACGTTGCCTCGACACCTTGCCCCGGGATTGTCTGAATGTCTTTAAGCTGGACAACACCATCCTCGCGAATGCCTTTGTGCTCGAGTGCTTTCGCAATTGATTGTGAGAAGACATGCGTTGACGACTCGGTCAGTTGCCATGCGACAGAAAGTACGCGATCCTCGTCGGCGGGCGATTCGATGGTGTATCCCGTGAGCGAAGGCGAACCGTCTGACAATGTTCCCGTCTTGTCGAATCGAACGGCCTTGACCTCGGCCAATCGTTCTAACGCTGCACCGTTGCGAAACAGCACTTGATGTCGAGCCGCATGGCTTAGCGCCGACCACACGGCCAAAGGCGTCGCCAGACCAAGAGCGCACGGGCATGCAATCAGTACGACGGATAACGCACACATGACCGCCGGAAGGATGCCTTTTTCTGCATAGGCGAGAAATACAATAGCGGCGAAGAGGGCAACGGCTGGTACGAACCATTGCGCAACTCGATCGGCCAATCTTTGATACTGACCGGGAATCGACCTGGCGGCTCGAAGGACTTCGAGCATTCGGCCAAACGACCCCTCATGAGGACCGGCCGTGACCTCACCAACAATATCACCCTCGATATTCACTGTGCCGCCGATCAAATCGTCGCCCGTTCCTCTTGCGACCGGCAAACTCTCCCCTGTGAAAAGTTGCTCGTCGACATGCGTGCAGCCGTTTTGAATTCTGCAATCAACCGGAATGCGTTCTCCGGCACGCACACGAATGTAATCCCCAGGCACGAGGGAGTTTGTCGGCACAATCCTTTCGATATGGGATCGTACTTTCCGCGCAGCCCGCGGCAGCAGGTTTTCCAGCTTCTCAAGCGCGGCAGTCGCTTTGAGGCGGCCGGTTGCTTCGAGCCATCGGCCCAAAGTTACAAGCACGAGAACCATACACGCCACTTCAAAATAGATTTGACCGGTCCCCCGCGCGACAGAAATGGCCGAGAACACAAACGCTGCGGTCACGCCAATCGCAATCAGGAGTTCACTTGAAAGACGACCGCGGCGAAGGTTTTGCCAGGCATGTCCGAATAATGGGATCCCCAGCATGGAGATGACCGGTAAGGCCAACAGCAAGCATAGATAGCGAAACAGATCGTGAAACGACTTCGACAATCGGCCGACCTCTTCACCGTAAATGTCTTGAGACCACATGGCCATCGTAAAGACCATGACATTCATCGAGAAGAAAATACTCAGCCCAAGTCGAGTTAACGTCCAGCGTGCGGTCGTGTCGTCGTCGCGTTCGCGCATGATGGCCGATGCGAAGCGACAACCGAAACAACAAAATTCAGGCTCGTCCGATGGGCCATCGGAACCAATCACCGGCAGGCCGCAATAGTCGCAGGCGGAATTCGATCCGGCCACCTTGGTCATGGTGCCGTTACCAGTTCAGCCTGAATCATCGGCAACAAATAGCGGACCGTGTAGTAGATTGCAAAGACCCAAAAGAGAACCCAAATGAGCCGTACGTACCACGGAATCACATTACCGGTGTAGTGATGAAAGCGATGCTCGTGTTCGGCGGTCGTCTTATCGACTGGAGCCATTTGTCAGTGTCCTGATATAAAATTGCCAACGATTGCGACATCGAGATTATTGGTCATCTCTTTTGCGCAGCTGTTTCGGAATCGAGTTGCCACTCTGTTTCCAGCATCTTGCGTTTGGGAGCCTCGATGTCGTGGAACATCCCATTAAACGCGGCCCAGCAAAGGAGACAAAAGAAACCGAGGCTCGCCAGCAAATAGTTTACGACCGGAGTTATCGCGAACGCGCCGTCGACCTCGCCTCGACAGAGTAGTATGAGTTCGTAGAACTTGTTCGCAAAGCCGAGCATCGATGGAATCAAAATCACGACCGCGAGAATCGCGGTGATCACAAACGTCGCTCGAGGTGGGGTCTTTCTGTCATTCATAATTAGGCTCCGATGAGAGAGCGTCTTTCGATCGTCAATTGCGATAGACTCGATCGCGAAGTCAATTCCTTACTCAACTGGTAGTTCCAGGTCGCGTAGGGATGTCGGTTCGTCGTCCTCGTAATAGGGGTAACTTTCGAGCCATGAGCCGAGCCATTGCACGTAAGTGATTAAGGCTAATCCTCGTTTGTTCGGCCGATCTGGAGATCCATCGAACAGCCAAGGATAGGCGGGCATGGGGGAGTCGGTTGATAGGGTCTCGGGGTCGAAAAAATGAACCGCGTGCCAGTCATTCGACCGACGCCCGCCTTCTCGGCTGAGATCCGGCCCCACACGTCTTGTCCCAAACAGCACTGGTCGCTGCAATTCGTTTTGATATTCCCATGTCGCTGAAACGGGTCCCCAGCGTTCCTCTTCGTTGGAAACGGGGCGGACGAACTGGCTATGGCAATGCCAACATCCTTCGCCCGTGTAGATTCGGTGCCCGACCCGAAGTGCCTCGGCACATTTGTCGTTCCACCAGGCGTCGTGCTCAGCTTCTCCACCGGGCGGCTCTCCAAATGCCTCATTGAAGGAATCGGGGTAACGACGAGCTAAATCTTCGAATTGATAGCGGAGATTGCCGTTGATCAGTTCCTCAACAGTCTGCTCTGGAAGATCACGGTACATGAGTGCTGGGACCACCGCATTCGACAGGAATGCAATTGCAAAAAATGCGACCCCAGCGATAAACAAGATTCCCGATTTGCTTTCAAACATCGAATTCCCTGACGTTTTCGAGTTGGCGAGTCAAATTTGAGCCATGCTTTGAGGCTCTACTTGATGGCGTTTACAAGCGACCCGCCGTTGCCTGGTTTTCGTTTCATGCAGTATTTGTTTGTCTCTCAATGGACGTGCGAATCGAAATCATGAGGCTGGTGCCGGTACAGTCGCGGAATCGACAGCGAGTTCCTCTTCGCCTCGCCATGTCATCCAAATGTTGTACAGGAACACCAAAAGCCCACCGAACATGGCCAGACCGGCAAAGACGCGGACGAACCAGAACGGAAACGAAACTTCCACCGATGCGTCCCACGGCTGTAATGCCGCCCAGGACCAACCCTGAAACAGCCCGCCCAGAATCAGATCGCCCGCCATGACAAAAATGCCCACTGCCGATAGCCAGAAATGCCACTCGCACAACTTTCGGCTATACCAGTCGCGGCCGATAAGCAGCGGGAAGAGGTAAGTCATGATTCCCAAAATCCACATGCTGAAGACGCCGAACATCACAAGGTGTGCGTGTCCAACGACCCAGTCTGTGAAATGAATCAGCGCTTGAAATGTCATCGTGACTTGGAGTGCACATTGGAAGCAGGTCAAGAAATAGAACACCATGCCGGTATAAAACCACCGAATCGGAAGATTGTGCTTGACGGCACTTCCCGACCCCCAAATTGTCCCAAAGAAGTTAATGACAACCGTCGTGACAACCAGTTCGACCGCGATGGTCGAAATGACTGCTCCGTACTGAAGGAACATGGGAATGGGCGTATAGAGAAAGTGGTGAATTCCTTGAAGTGGATAAAAGAATGCCAATCCCCAAAATCCGACAAGCGACAATCCATGGCTCCAGATCGGTTTTTTCAACAGGATCGGAACGAAGTAGTACATTAATCCCCAGCCCAAGGGCGTAACAAACAGTCCGACGAGATCGTGAATAAACAAACCGCCGACAGCCCCGGCACTTGTACCCGCCACGAAGTATTCCGGGACGAAGTTGCCCATGGCATACGTTAAGAAAGTCCAGATGAACGCGGCCAGGAAATACCAAAGCGTGACATACAACGGCCCGCTCATTTTGCTGATGGGTGCCATGAAGTTAATCGCCACCAACAGCAAACCGACTTGTGCCACCGGGTCGATCCAGGTGGGAGTCTCGCCCCATTCCAGGGCCTGCGCTTGTCCGAATGCCAACCCGCCTGCCGTTGCCAAAACGACGGCCTGCCAAGCGATGAAGATTAAGACACTTAACCTTCGGTCTAAAACAGGCCGCAGCGTCAAGCGGGGTACGGCCCAATGCAGGCATCCCAAAAATCCGTTTGCTAGAAAACCATAGGCGACGGCATTGGTATGAATCATGCGCCAACGCCCGGGAGAAAAAATCTCGATTCCGGCAAAGGGGTTATGGCGAACAAGCTGCAACGCCATTAACATTCCTCCGAGCATCGAGATGAACAGGAACGTCAGCGCGGCTGCGAAGTACCAGCATACGAGCCTCTGATCAACCAAATCTTCGTGACGCGGTTTTGCGGTACTATCGTCAGACATAGTCGTCACTATTCCTCTACAAGCAGTTTCAAAACCCTCTGATGCGTCGCATTGACTCTGCAAATATAGGGTCAACAACAGGCACAACCGGGTTTTAGAACCGGTTCAATTCACAATCTGGCCCCGTCGCCATAGACGAGACGTGTTTTAGACGTTTGAGCTTTTGCGGTGCCAATTCATGCACGCATTTGCCGTGAAATCGGCATCACAATTCAGGTGGATTCTGTCGGACGCACGTAGGGACGGTATTCCCCCCAGGGATATACGACCGCCATCGTCCAACCAAACACTAGATGCGTGGCCCATGCGACCCACCAGGGCAACACTGCCGGATCGGTGATCCAATTTCCTCCAAATAGCTTCGGCTGTAGCCAGCTTAAGATCCCATAAAAATTGATCAGCCAGATCAACGTCGCTAATACGGTGGCCACCAAAAGACGCTTCCCCAGTGCCGCGTTGGGCACGAAACGTGAGAGCATCCAATGAAAGGGGACGCCGAGAACCATCCCGGTCGCTAAGTACAGGCAGCACCCAAACGCGATGACAACACCGTCGCCGATCACATAGACATCCTGAGCTCCGGTCGTTAGTTCGAGTGCCCTCTCGCCAAGCGGAAATGTGAGGTATACGCGAATAAGTTCCAAAGGATGTTTGCCGGCAATCGGCGCTGCAATAACGTTACTGACCAAGCTAACGATGGCACCAAAAATACCCAGCATGAACCCCGCTGTAGCGTAATAAGAACCATAGAAACCAGTGGCCTTCCAAGAACCGCCGGCTTCGTCTTCCCGGACCTCGGCTTCCAGTTCGCGAACTCGCTGTTGGAGTTCCTGAAGTTCAGACTTCTTGGAATCAGTATTCACCCCAGATCCTTCACCGTTGGTGGGCATGGCTGGTCAGTGGCATGAGTCAATCACGCGGTACCTGATCGGACAGCAATTCAGCAAACGATTCGCTGGCCTCGACATTTTTATCGGATTGTTGAATTCCATTTGCACTTCAATTGATGGCAGTTGGCAGCAGCACTCATTCGGCGGCGGCGCTTGCCGAAACGTCGTCATAGGGCTTCATCAGTCCCGCCGGTGGAACATGTCCGTTTCGTCGACGGTTCGACACGTAAAGTACATACGCGACTAGGTTCCAAATCGTGTCCGGTTCTTCACTCAGTGCATTCCGAAATCCTGGCATGGGTGTCCCATTGATCCCGGACACGATGCGTTGGTAAACATCTTCCGGCCCTTGTCCGCCGCGAAGCATCCCCGAGGTTAGGTCAGCGGCACGAGTTGCAAACCCCCAGGAATCTTTGCCGATGTTGTCACGCGTATGCCCGCGTCCGTCTTCTCCGTGACACTTTGAGCAACCCTTTGTCAAAAAGGCTTGCCGCCCGGCGAGGACATTTTCTGCTGTGAATTCCGGCATCGGCGTCAGTGGCTGCACTTTGTCGAACTTTGCCCGATGCCAGTCGCCAATAATTCCATCGATGTACTCTTGCACGTACTCGGGGTCTAACTCTTCTTCTAATTCGGCTTCGTAAGCCAGTTGCTGTTCGAGTTCGCCGCGGTGAGTCAGCACTAGCACGTAATCGACAACAGCATTCAAATCCCGCTTGGTCAAGCGGTCGAAGGAGGGCATCGACGTGCCGGGAACGCCCCGGTAGACCGTGCGGACCAAGTCTTCGCGACGTGGTTTGGACCCGTAAGGAGTTGTCGTAAACTTGTAGATACCTCGCCGATAGTCACGAGGGCGGGGATACATTGAATCGGCCATCGGACCTTTACCATCGCCACTCACCCCGTGACACTGCTGACAACGTTTCATATAGACGGCTTGGCCATGCAGCAAATGCGACGTTTCCGCTGATTCATCCCCCATCAGTTTCGGGGAACTCGGCGTCCCATTGTTTGCCTGCAAATAATCGCTGATTTCCTGCTGCAAGTCCGAATTCAATTCCGTCACGGATTCGCTAGGTGTGAATCGAATCGGCTCGGCACGCTCGCATCCAGCCGCCACCACACAGGCAACGACGCCGACAAGGGCTGATTGCACTTTACAGAGATCGCAGAGCTTACGAATCGACATTCGATTTTGCATCAATATGTGAACTCCATCTCGTAACCTTCCAACATCGTTGCCGTCGTCTTCGCAAAGGCCTCGTTCCATTGCAGTTCTAGTCCGTCATTCCAGTCGGCACCGTGATATTCCTTGAGTGTCGCAATAAGCGATTCCCCGAACCGCGGAAATAGCTGCGGCGGGATACCATTGTCACGATGTCGATAGCCCAACACCTTCAAGTAATGCTCGGTCGCCGGATACGAATGCGAATAGTGGGTCTCCATAGTCACCAGCGCTATGGTCAATAACGAGGCCTGATGCTCGAGTTTGACGTCGTCAAAGTAAGGCCTCGCCTCAGGACATTCTGCCAGGAAGCGATCATAAAACCGCCGAATGACGACAGCCTTGTCACTGAGAAGCACTTGCACACTTTCGTTGATCGTGAGCATCAGGAAGGGTCTCGAATTAGTGGGAGCGCCGCAGGGAACTTACCATGATCGATTTCACCGGAACCGGCAGGCCGGCAAATCGCGCCGGCTCAAACGTCAACTCCACTTCGGTCGTTTCGTCCGGTTTGATATCAACTTCCAGTTCGCGCTCCAGAAACCCTCCTTTTTCATGCCACACCCGAAATTGATGCTTACCTGCCGGAAGGCCTTCGATGCGAAATCGACCTTCTGAATCAGTCACTGCAGCAAATGGGTGGTCCAACGCCAACTGGTAGGCGCTCATCCACGCATGAATGTCGCACTTAATTTGAAATGGCTCCGATTCAATCGCGTTATACGTTACCTCAAGACCTTCGCGATCGTTGGGGGTAATGAGAACGTTAATGCCTTGATTGCGGGCCGGAAACGTATGCACGTTATGCTGAATTGCGTCTCCACTTAAGATCCGAACTGTCTGGCCCACACGAACGATTGACGCGTGCGGGAAGAATCGGCAGCCTTTTTGGTCCAGAACAACCGGCTCTTCGGCGGGGGCAACGTCGATTCCCCGTGGTGCTCGGCGGAGATAAACGAATACGTTCGCCAGACCATGATCTGCCCCGGCATCGACAACGAGCGATTCATCCGGCACATCGTGGGCGGCACAGACTGCTCCATCTTTTGCAGCCGAGTCTCCCGCTTTGACCAGAGGAGCAAGTTCAGGAACATCTCCCCCATACAAGACTCGCCCCGAGAAATCGCCATTTCCAGCCGGCGGAGCCTCTGCCCCGCTCGGTGAGTCGCTCGCATCGGAAGTATCAGCCGAAGCTCCGCCGGCATTGGATTCGGAAGCGGTTGATGATGGTGCCGCTCCACTTGTAGAGGATTCGGATGGTGAAGAATCACCGCCACAGCCGACAATGAGAAAGCTAAGTCCCATGACGGAGAAAGTTACGACAGCGTGAATGAATGCGTCGTGTCTCGCGTGGGCTTGAAC
>JANQRQ010000283.1 GCA_028284485.1 Planctomycetaceae bacterium
GTCGAAAGATCGGGAGTGTTGGTGTTATGTCGACGGGACGCTCGCCTGCGAAAAGAAGGGGGCAGGGCTGCGGGTCGGCGGGCCATGGGGGCGGCCCTACATCGGCGAGCCGGCCAGTTGCCATTTGCATATCGGGCCGACCGGAACGGTGAAGGCATGGTTCATCGGCGTCAACACGACTCATCGGGCGGACGCGGCTCCGTCGACTCCGTGGGGGCCGAAGTTTTATTCCCGTTCCACCGACTCGGAAATCGTTGTCGACGGCGGCCGATTGATCACGGCAGAGGGCCTGCGAATTTCGACGGTCGATGTCAATCGGCCCGCAAAACTGCAGCTTAAGGGAAAGGCGACGTTGACGAACCGTCGCGATTCGGAATTCGGACTGCAGATTTGGTGTGGGATGTGGGAAATCAACGGCGGCAGCGCAGAGATACAAATCGGCAACCTGGAACTGTGGGGCAACAAATTCCGCGACGCGGTGAATTCCAAGGACGACGTCCCTGTTGGCGAGGGACTAACGATATTGAAGCTATCCGGCAGTGGAGTGAGCACGATCCACGCGAACGACATCAATTTCGTCGACGCCGTAGTCTTGGACGTCAGCGAACTGAGCATTCCAGCGGGAACGTATACCGTCATCGACGGGCGGACGTTCAAAGACACGAATTTGAAATTCGCCAGCGGCACGGACGAGACAAAATGGCGATTCGAATTCGATCAATCAGCGGGGGATCTGTTACTGGTGAGGACCAATTAGCCGCCTGGGACGCCTCGATTTGGCCAATCCCCGTGGAGAAGTTTGTCGAATTTTTAGCGGATTACTTCGGGACCTTCAATCGTCGGGACCAGCGGCGTGACTGAGGTGTCATCGAATCTGGGGGCCCCCAGCGGATCGACCGGTATCCAGTCATCCGCATTTCCCAAGTCCTTGCGAGCGGTGATGCGGAGTACCCTGTTCGGCATCGCTTCCATGACCAATCGGCCCGGGCTCAATTCTTCGAGCAGAATGTTAAGCACCGAGCCGGCACGCAGACCCTCGAGCACCAGGTTGATGGGAGTTTCCGGTGTGATGCCCAGCGGTTTGACCGCGTTCCAGTCAACTTTAATCTGCAGTTGGTACAGATCGCCGAGCTGCTTCAGGACTGTTTCTAGCGGTGCATTATCCCAGCGAAACTTGGCCGGGGACTGCATCGCGCGGGCGGCGTCGTTTGAAGGATTGCTGCGAGTTTCGGCGCCTTCTGGAACCGGAAGCTGACGACGCATCAGTTCTATTGCTGATTGAATTTGGTCATGAACCGGGCGAGTCTGCCTGATAACAAGCGACAGTGTCGTCGCGTGGGGGCTAACGCTGCCGATTCCTCCGACTTCAACCCACGTGCTTGGTTCGATTTGGTGCTGGATGAGTTCGGCGAGATCGGCCAATTGATCGTTGACGACATCGAGGTCTTTTCGTTGTCCGTTCAGAAATTCCTGGGGCAGATCGAGCAGATCGGCGACCTGATACGCGACAACGATCGCTTTGCCTTGGGCACGAAGCCGGTTGGTTACCTTAATCACTTCGTCTTCGAACACGTAAGACAATTCAAGCGGCGTCAGAACTTGCTTGAGCAGCGAAGTAAGTGGCCGCTGGTCGATTTTGACAGTGACCGGCGTATCGGGAGTAACGCCTTCTTCAAGGAGCCCCTGGGGATCAAGTACAATGTTGACGCCTGCTTGGTCGGCGAGGAGGTTCATGACATCCTGCAGCGCGGTCTGTTTGACGTTCAGCGAAAACTTGCGGTGTTGGAGCTGTTGCAGCGGATTCGGCCTAACGGTGTTTGATATCTCATTGCGATTTGGAATGGGCAATGGACCGGTCGCGTGGCGCGTTGCCGGTATTTCACGAATCCGGCGCAATTGATTCAACAGATCGAACAATTCATCGTGAGCCTGTTGAGTTTGTCGGACGACGAAACTGAGAGTTTTCGCATTCCATTGGATGTTGCCGGGGCCGCCCACATCCTGCCACGACTCCGGTGCAACCGCTGCCATGATTAACTGGCGGTAAACCTCCGCATCAGCTTCAATTTCGCCTTTCTGCTCGGACGGTGCCCCTAATTTTTCCCAATCTCGCTCGTAGCCGAGTAAATCCGCGATCGGATAGACTGCGACGATCATGAGTTGACGTTTGTCCGTGACGACAATTTGCCCTTCATTATCGAGCCTATAGATCAGATTAAGCGGCTCAAGCATTAACTTCAGCAGGCTTTTTGCCGTGATTTCCTCGACATGGATGGCAACAGGTGTTTTCCTGGTCACTCCCTCATGTTTGATGCTGGCATCGTCGATGACGATCGGGGCACCGATCATCTCTGAAATCATGTGCACCGCTTCACCCAGCGGAACAGATTCGAATTCGACGTTCACCAGTTTCGTCAAAGCCGCTTGAGAAAGCCGGGCGTTCTTTTCCACTTGTAATTCGTCATCAATTGCCGCGTTCTGAGTTGTTTCGGCCGTCGGTCGACCGTGATCAGTCCGCCTCAGAAATTCTTCTGCGAGTTGACGAAGTTTGGCTTCGGAGACGATGCCGGTACGTCGATGCCATTCTTGGTCGCCGTTGACGACCAAAATCGCGGGAAGTGCGGTGATCCGATGTTGTTTGGCCGTGCTACGAGACTTGTCGATGTCGATGATTTCGATGGGCCAACCTTCTTGTTGAAGTCGTTGGACGATCTGTAACATGCGTTGACTCGGCGCCGCCCACTCGGCTTTGAAAAAGAGAAGTCGAGAGTTTTTCGATGAAGCATCGGCCGAATTGCGCAACGAAATGGATCCGGCTGGTTTGAGAGATGCCTGGAAATGGCCATACAACGATTCGCCATTGCGGATGACGTAAAACTTGATCGGCTCGACCGATTCTTCCTCAACGCTTTTGAGGACAAACGCAACATCCTCAAATGACTTCGTTTCCCAGTTTTGCAGGCCGATCAGAACATCTGCTGCTTTCACGGCGCTTTTGTCCGCGGGACTCTCCGGACGAACTTCGGCCACCTTCATTCCGCCGTTGTACCGATTGGCGGCTGCACCCGCTTGGCGTTGGAATTCATCAGACGAAAGCTCCGCCAGCTTTAAGCCGAGACTATCCCACAGGTCCTGCTGTATCTGTTCATGCTTCGTTTGTTCAGAGTCGTCGCCGGCGCCCTTGTTGTCCGGTAGAACACCGATCGAAACGGGGAATTTGAACTCATTGCAAAGGTCGAGAACGGGGAGCAGATTCCGGTACGGAGTTTCGCGGGTAGCGCGAATATGAACCGTTGGTGAGCCCGTCCGTTCTGCAATGCCTGCAACAATCGGCCGCAAAGCTTCGGGAGTGATCGATGTGAGCTTGAGCTGCTTGTAAGTGAGCGTAATCTCCCCTTCAGGAGTCGTCGTCGTCAATTCCTCGTCGCTGGAGATCTCGACCGAGAGTTTTCCGTCCTTATGTACTTCGACGGTGATTCGTTGCTTTGCGGCAGACTCGTCGGCGACAGCGTCCTCGAAATCCGACGGTCGACTTTCTTCGGTCGCGTTATCAGCCTGGCGATTCGCACCTGTTCTGACTTCGCCCAAATCAATTGTCGCGCCCATAACGGCAGCGAATTGGACGCCGGCCAGTCGAAGCTGACTCTCCTTGTGACGACCGGTTAGCCGGTAGCGAACCCCGGGTGGAACCTTCCGAAACGCAAACTCGCCTTGCTCGTTGGTTCGAGCCACCTCCTTGAGGTACGGGTTATAATTCTCTTCCGGCTGTGTAAAGAGCTTCAGCTCGGCATCGATGATTGGTTCGCCGGCAGCATCGACCAGTCTGCCGCGAACTTGAGTACACGGCTGCAGTTTGACCTCTTTGACTTGGCTGCGGTCATCACGAGGGGTGATCCTAAACGCGGCTCCCCATCCCATGAACTCATTAAGAATCAACACGGTCCGTTCATCATCCGGCCCAAGCCCGGTGACGAGGAATTCTGAACGACCGATCGGTTCACCCCAGGAGGAACTGTGGTGTTGCCCGCTGATGCGGCAGAAATTGACAGTGCCTTCGCCAAGACCCAAAGTTACACGGACTCGCTGCGGAATGCCCGATTCCGCCTCCAGCGTGACGGCAGTCGTGTCATCATCTGTTGTGGGATTCACCTCGGCCATGACGCTCGGCCAATCGCGCGACGCTTGAAGATGGGCGCGGTACGTCGGAAACGAACCGTCTACTTGCATTCCTGCGATCTGTTCCGAGCCGGCCCCTGGTCGGTACGACATGCCGGTCGACATATCGAATGCTTCTGCGCCGACGATGGCTGGTCCCGAAAGTCCGACAACGCGAAACGAACCGTCGGCCCGAGTGCGGTATCGGTGCTGATGCCCCAGTGTTCCTTCGACCAATCCGCCGCCAAGCGACGTAAACTCGGGGAGTTTGTCGGCCTGTTTGTTCTTCAAGTACGGTAAGTAGTAGACGCTGGCCATCAATGGCTTTTGGGTCGACTTGTCGACCACCTTGCCTTCGATCCACTGCCCACGGTGCAGATCGATTGCCAATTCAATCGGGTCGAGGCCGGGTTCTTCCGGAACGCGGATCTCCCTCATGAAGTAGGGCTGTTCATCTCCAGGGAGCACGAGTAAGCGGTTCCCTTTTCCTTTGGGCATGCCTTCGAGCCGAAACTCGCCGTTGGCGTCGGTTGTTGTTCGCAGGAGATGACTTCGCAGGCCGAGAACCTGGTAGTTCGCAAATCGATACGATTCGATTGTGACGCCTGGCATCGGGCGACTGCCGTCGGCATCGCGGACGACTCCGATGATTGGCCGGCTGGGGGGAACCAGGATGGCGTCCGATTTCGTGCCGTAAACTTTGTCGCTTTCGAAACCCGAGCGATTCAGGTTTGCGGGCAGCGGATCCGTCTGGCGACTGACCATGCGGAAAATGTGACGTGCCACGGTCGGCCCGGTGGCAATCAATCGCACGACACGTTCGCGACCGATCCCATCAATGCTGAACCGGCCCTCGTCGTCGGTAACGAATTGTTGAGAGCGGCCAACAACGTTGACGGAGAACCGTGAAAGGTCGTGCTCTTTCGCGGCATTCGAAACGCTTGAGCCGTCGTTGAGTGCGTCAATCCAAGGTTGCAGGTTTTCT
>JANQRQ010000286.1 GCA_028284485.1 Planctomycetaceae bacterium
ACCCAGTTGAGAATGCCCGTGTACTGCATCGCTTGATCGGCGACCTTCGCGCCGGTGGCAGGTTTCGCATCCGATTCCGCTTGTTGCAATTCGAGTGAAAACTCTGACGGATCGACCACCGGCTTCTCGCCTCGTAGAACTGCCTTGCACAGCCCCCGGTAGTATTTCAGGAATTCCTCTGTGAGCACGGCTTCGGTCAAATCAGGCGCCGACTGAATTTCGAACACGAACACGTAGCAGAAAAATGTGTCCGACTTGGGATTCATCATCCCAGGCGCGAAACGAACGTATTCCGAACCGGTCAATTTCATGTCGCGAGCGAAACCCGGGGGAAGCTTGATCGTTTCGCCACGCCAACCTGTCGGGGCTGCGAGTTTTGGCGTTGCCCGTTCATCGGCGAGAACTGTCGTTCCCAACAGCAGCAGGCTGGCAGCGAGTACGCGAAACATGCGATTCTCCTTCCGGCGGACGTTGATCAATGCGCTTCAATGTTACCACAAAAGGCTGCGACAGCTATGTCATCGCAATGGATTGCATCTCGGTGAAGACTGAGAACATTAGGTAAAGACCCTCAACCGGCCTGCGGCCGACCACTCCCGGTGCCAACCGACTCCGACATGGTACTCCCCTCTCCCGCCGGGAGAGGGGTCGGGGGTGAGGGGCTTCGGGACAGTCGACATTCCTTCGCACCGTTTCCGCTCGGTCCCAGGCTGCCGCCCATCGGGTAGTCCCGCCTTGGGACGCTCTGATCACGAGGCTCCTGCCTCGTTCGAATGGATTCCCGCCTCCGCGGGTAATGACCTAATGCGGGGCTCTAGCTCAAGAGGTCTTCTGCCGATGGAGTTCGTTACACTGGTGGGCGTCTTTGCCTGACCGAGCAATACACGGCGGCGACATAGCTGATACAATGCAGCGGTCCCTCGCTCAAGAACTGAGGCCCAAATGCATATCCCACAATGGCGCGTCTATCACGTTCTAAAACGAGATCGAACCTGAATGGGTCATCGAATGAAGACTCGATGCTTTGTCGCCGTACTGATTGCGTCGGCCGTTTCTGCTCCAACCTGGGGTGACGACAATTGGCCACAGTTTCGAGGAGTCGGCGGTCTCGGAATTGGTCGCGGCAATCCGCCAACAGAATGGGACCTTCAGACAAAACAAAACGTTTCGTGGGTAGCTCCGCTGCCTGGTCTGGGGCACTCATCACCGATTGTGTGGGGCGATCGCATCTTCGTGACAACGGCCGTCAACTCAGACACGGAGAATCCTTCCGTCGAAACGGGCTGGATCGGCGGCGCGGGCGATTCGGCACAAGATACCGGTGAATGGACCTGGCAGGTGGCGTGCCTGCAGCTTTCGACTGGCAAGATCTTATGGACGCGAGATGTTCATTCCGGCGAGCCCACAATCAAGCGCCACCTGAAAGCGACCCATGCCAATTGCACTCCGGTAACCGATGGTCAATTCGTCGTGGCATTTTTTGGCTCGGAGGGGTTGCACTGTTTCAATTTCGCGGGGCAGCCGATCTGGAATTATGATTTTGGTGAGCTGCGATCCGGTCCCTACGATGCCCCCGATTTGGAATGGGGCTTTGCCAGTTCGCCAATCATCCATGAAGGACTGGTTATTGTTCAATGCGACTGCCTGAACACCAATTTTGTGGCCATCCTCGATATCAAAACGGGGAAGGAGATTCGCCGCATTGATCGCGAGGGCGAAGTGGCGACATGGTCGACGCCGCTTGTCATCACGACAGAAGACCGACAACAAGTCGTATGCAACGGATATCGCCAGATGGCTGGTTACGATTTCGAAACCGGCGATCGACTTTGGCACTTAAGCAACGGTGGCGATGTGCCGGTGCCAACACCGCTTTACGCGAACGGCCTGATCTACTTGACGAACGGACACGGCCGCAGCCCGACATATGCGATTAAACCGACCGCAGTGGGAGATCTCACACCCACGAATGACGCCACTGAAGAGACCGGCCTCGCATGGTGGCAACCGCAGGGCGGATCTTACATGCCAACGCCGTTGGTGATTAACCAGCGACTCTATACATGCAACGATAACGGACGGCTCGAAGTGCGAAATGCGCTGACCGGGGAGTTGTCTTATCGGCAACGCGTCGGAACAGGCAGCCAAACGTACTCGGCGTCGGCCGTTGCTGCTGGCGGGAAGATTTATTTCGTTAGTGAGCGAGGTCAAGTGGTCGTGATTGAAGAAGGTGATGAATTTCAACGAGTCGCCACAAACGACATGGGAGAAGTCGTGATGGCGACTCCGGCCATGTCGGGCGACCGATTATTGATTCGGACTCTCCGATCGTTGTATTGCCTGGCGCCGAACTAGCGCGGTTTGCTCTTTCTTGTGCCTGCAGTTTTGATAAGGTCATTTCCGTGTCAACGTGGGGCAGAACGGGGTCATGTTACTATAGAACGCGCTAGTCGAGTTTCTCGGCGGGTCGATCACTGCGCAAATTGGCACGCGCGGCAAGAATGATTATGTTCTTTGTTAGGAGCAAGGAATTTCCTCGCGGCAACGACTTCGCCTACAATTCTCACAACGCAGAACCAAGATTGCGTGAAAGGAGGAGCGACAATGCCCAATACAGGAATATTGGATGAAAAGCGTGTCCTTGTTTTCACCGGCGACATCTACGAGGATTTGGAACTTTGGTATCCCAAACTTCGCCTCGAAGAGGCCGGCGCTCACATTACATTGGCAGCCGAGGAAGCAGGAAAGAGCTATTCCGGTAAGCATGGATATCCGTGCGTGTCCGATGCAGAAATCTCTGTTATGGAATCGGACGATTTTCACGGCGTGATATGTCCGGGCGGATTCATGCCGGACAAACTGAGACGGATTCCCAAAGTCTTAGAACTGATTCGGGAATTCGCAGCGGCTGGAAAAATGGTCGCAGCAATTTGCCATGGTGGTTGGATGCCCATTTCGGCCGGCGTGTACCAGGGAGTGCGCGTCACCGGCTCACCGGGAATCAAGGACGACTTAGTCAACGCGGGAGCCGTTTGGGAGGACGCACCGGTTGTCGTCGACCGACATTTCATTTCCAGCCGCAAGCCGGACGATCTCCCTGAGTTTTGTCAGGCCATGATCGGATTTTTGTCAGAGTGCGGGTAACCGGAATCTGAGGATCGTGTGGCATTCCTGACTGACCGGCGTGTTTCAACGACGCAACGTGTTGCAGCGAGGCACGTCCGCTGACCGGCGGCTACCAGAGTTTGCGCAACCAACCTTTGTGGCGGCTCATCAATTGCCGATACAACTCGCGGCCTTTGCGATGCCCGGGCTTTAACTCCAAAAGTCGCTCGACAACTGGGACGAGGTCGTCGTATTTGCGTTCGGCGATTCCCACGCGAATCTCTTCGGTCAGGTCGTCGACTTCCTTTGCCAGTTCCGTCGCTTCTTCCATCAAGTCTTGGACGGCATCACCGCGAAGTTCCTTGGGAATCTGATTGAGCAGCTCGATGGCCTGGTCGTAGTCGCTGTTATCGATGCAGTCTTCAGCTGCCCGTACGGCCGACCCGATTTCTTTGCGGATTTTGCGGGACTCCGCCATGAGCGAGTTCAATTCCTTTTGAGCCCATTTGGAGTACTTGGTAACTTTCGGATTCTTCAACCCGGCCATTTTTTTGAGAATCCGCGAAGCGGCCTTGTACTCATGCGTTTGCCGCAATTTGATTGCGGTCTCCCGCTGATCGTCAAGGCGGCGAGTGAGGTCTGCAAGCCGGCTCGCTCGAATGTCGGTCGGCGGTTCCGAAACTTGCGAATCTTGCGACTCATCGTGCTGGGAATCGGTGGTTGGAGAGCCCTTGGGGCTTGGCGTGGGCTTTTTCGATTCTGTGGGCGTCGGCTCGTCATCGAGATCGACTAATCCAATGTCGTCCATTGAAAGATGAGTGCGGCCGACATTTGCTGCCGGCTCGCTCAGGAATTTCTCCAGCTCGTCGGCGGCTTCGCGCATGGACTTGTACCGGTCCTGAATGCGTTTTGCCATCATCTTCAGGCAGATTTTTTCCAGCCGCCAGTCAACATCGGATTTCAATTCCCTGGGATTGGCCGGTTCTCGTGTGACGATTTGTGCCATCACCGATGCAATCGATCCCCGGAACGGAAGCTGGCCGGTCATCAGTTCGTACAGGACGACACCGAGGCTGTAGATATCGCTTTGCGGGCCGACCGTCTCGACATCGCCTTCAACTTGTTCAGGCGACATGTAACCAGGCGATCCGAGAATCACACCATCCTGGGTAATTCGCTCGCTGTCCTCGCGGTTCACCTGACGGGCCAAGCCGAAATCCATCACAATCGGCTCGCCGTTTTCCTCGATCATAATGTTTGCTGGTTTGAGGTCGCGGTGAACAACATTGTGCCGATGGGCTTCGTCCAACGCCAAAGCGACTTTGTAAACGATGGCCGCTGCATCCCTCTCCAGCATGGGATTTTTGCGATCGAACTTCGACGTCAGTTCTTCGCCTTCGATATAGGCCATCGCGATGTAGTCGACACCATCGATTTCACCGATATCGAAAACGGGGCATATGTTGGCATGCCGAATATTTGCAGCCGATCGAGCTTCCCGATAGAAGCGTTCCAACAGTTTTTGACTGCGACCGCTAAATTTCGGGATTTTCAGCGCGACTTTACGTTCCAGTTGAGTGTCATGGGCCAAATAGACCGAGCCCATGGCCCCCTGTCCCAAACACTTCAGGATGCGATAGCGCCCGAATATCTCGGGCAAGGTTTGTTGCTCGCCACGACCACCCGGTTTCGAACCCCGGGACTCGTTGGGCGGCATTGTTTCCTCGTTCGACACGCGCGACTCGACATCTTGGGGATTGGAAGCATTATCTGGGCGGTTCACGACAGCCGATTCGTTGTGGCTGCTGTCGGTCGAATTGCCCCCGGAACGACTCATTGAAGAAACTCTCCCCTGACGAAAGCAAAGTTCGGCCTCGCCTTCGTTGATTTTGACCCTTTCCATTCTCCACATTCCAGAATACAGAACTTCTCAGGCGGAGTCGACATATTCTCCCGATCCCTAGGATATCTATGGGGTTGGAATTATTCCCAATAAGTAGGCATTCGCGTGTACAACGATTAAACAGGCGATTTGTTAGCCCGAATGCAACGCGAATTTGTGACATCCCACGAGGATCTCTCCCTGTTTGCAGCTTGCCACGGTCGAGGGGTCGCAAATTGACGATTCAGCGGCGTCTTGAACGATCGGCTGACTTCACATGTTGATAGGCCGATCGGGATCGGTGACAAATCT
>JANQRQ010000155.1 GCA_028284485.1 Planctomycetaceae bacterium
ACATTTCTCCGCGGAACCGGTGTCGCCTTGGCACTTCCTCTGCTGGACGGCATGCTGGGGCGCGCATCGGCCCGGGTCACAAGTGAACTTCCGCGGCGAATGTGCTGCGTCTATTTTCCCTTTGGCGTTAGCCTGCCTCCCGAAGAAAGCGAACACCACGAGTGGAATTGGTTCCCCAGCGGCGAAGGTAAGGACTTTACATTTCGAAAATCGCTGCAGTCCTTGGAACCACTCCGAAACGATGTCACAGTTCTGGGCGGATTGTCGCATCCCAACGGCTGGACCATGGGGGGCCACGACACAGGAGACACATTCCTGACGGCCGCCAAACTCAAGGGTAGCCAATTTGCGAATACGGTTTCGATCGACCAATTGGCTGCCCAGCACATCGGCACACAAACACGCTTCCCGTCATTGGCACTGTCCAGCGATGGTGGCGTCGGTGAACCGACACGATCGACGACGCTGTCGTTCTCGGCGACCGGCCGCCCTGTTCCCGCGCTCGCCAACCCACAGCAAGTTTTCGCCCGATTGTTCGGCGAAGGTGACGCGACGATCGAGGCCCAGGAAAGGCAACTTAAGAATACGGGCAGCATGCTTGACCTGGTTCTTGAACATACACGATCCGTCAAACGGCAACTCAGCGCCGCCGACAAAGCCAAGTTGGAAGAATATCTCGCTTCCGTGCGATCCGTCGAACAACGCGTGGAACAGTCGGCCAAATGGCTTAACGTGCCGAAGCCGGATGTCGATCCCTCGATCATCGATCCGGCAGTCTCGCAAGATAGCCCGAAAGAGTATCTGCGGGCGATGTTCGATTTGATGTACCTGTCGTTTCAGACAGACACCACTCGTTTGGCAACGTACATGATCGGGCAGGTCGCCGGTGCGACGACGATCGCCAACGCGTTTCCCGCTTGCATCGGGCTGAGTGGAAATTGGCACGGTTTGGCCCATGGGGCGCGCAAAGAGAAAGGCATGGTCGACTTGGGACGCTTTGACCAGTTTCTGGCAGAGCAACTGGCTTACTTCTTGCAGCGTCTCAAAAGCACAGAAGAAGCGGATGGCACGCTGCTCGACCGTACGCTTGTCTTCTACGGCAGCAGTAATAGCAACACGCACCAGAACCACAACTATCCGTTAATTCTTGCCGGCGGTTCCGGCCTCGGACTGCGTCACGGACAGTACCTGCGGTTCACCGAGAAGACGCCGCTGTCAAACCTGTTTGTGACGATGCTCGACCGAATCAATGTGCCAGTCGAATCATTCGTCGACAGCACTGGCGAAATGAGCGAGTTGTTTGGTTGATGCGGCATACGATCCTAATCTGAACGCCCATCATTTTTTCGCAACGTTGTTGGCATCTTTCTTCAGACGCCGGTTTCTGCGAAGAATAATGCATGTGATTACGAAGCCGCCCACAGCACAGGGAATCGTTCCCGCAAACGCTAGGTTCGTCGTCCTCGATAGTTCGTCCAACGGACCGTCGTAACTGGCGAATTGCATCGGCTGCAAGAATAATCCGAATATCGCTGCTAACATCGTGCCCCAAAATATCGGTCGGCATTTCGACACGTAGGCCAGCACTGCCGCTACCACGGCCGAGCATGCTAACGCGATGATCATCGCCCACACTTCCATTAGACATCTTGCCTCTTGGTTCTAATCAGTCTTGCAGCGAGTGGCTGGCGCGCTCACCCGCCAACAAGTTTTCTCGACGTACACAGCGCCAGACCGAAGCTGTGTAACCTTATCGACGTCCGCAATTACTGGGGCCATGTCGCGGCACCCTTGAATCAAGTCCTGAAACTTCGTGGCAATCGTTTGATTCAGTTTGGCGTCGCTGCACGCCCCAGCCACCCCGGTTGCGTCAACGGGTAGAACTCAATTTGAAACTTCCCTATCTCTTGCTGCAGTGTGTTCTGGAGTTCTAGCTGATTATACTGAATGGCACGAAATCCGAACTAAAGATTCGGATGCCAGCCGCCAGAAAAAAGGGACATTCTACTTTTCTCTCACGCGCCGATCTCGAATTGTTAGTGTCACAGTTCCCGAAGAAAAGTTGAATGTCCCCTTTTTCGCCCATATCAGCAAACGGTCAACGCGCAGATAGAAAGCTATCAACATGATGTATGCGTTTTCTCGTCACTCAAACGACGGCACACCGATTGCCGTAACCGCACTCACGATCGTTGGCGTCATCCTGTCGACGATCGTAGGGACAGCACACGCTGACGAATCTGCTGTCGTCGGCAGCGAGTTCATTTACAAAACCGCGCCGTTTCCAGAATGTCACGCCTCCACCATCGTCGAATCGTCTGATGGCACATTGGTCAGCGCCTGGTTCGGTGGAACGCGTGAGAAAAACCCCGACGTCGGCATCTGGGTCTCTCGGAGAATCGACGGCGAATGGACCAGGCCGGTCGAAGTCGCCAACGGAGTGCAATCGCCGGAACTTCGATACCCGACATGGAACCCTGTGTTGTTTCAGCCGCAGCAGGGTCCGTTAATGCTGTTTTTCAAGGTCGGTCCCAGCCCGCGGGAATGGTGGGGCGAATGGATGATTTCGGAAGACAGCGGCGCCACCTGGAAGAACCGCCAACGCTTGCCGAACGGTGGGATCGGCCCGGTGAAGAACAAACCGGTTCAACTGCCGGATGGGTCGATTTGGTGCCTGTCAAGTACCGAACACGATGGCTGGCGATTGCACATTGAAGTCACCCGCGACCTGGGGAAAACGTGGGAGACAATCGGCCCTCTCAATGACAAAAGCCAGGGAGCCATTCAGCCGAGCCTGCTGACCTACAACTACGGGCGCATGCAGCTCGTGTGTCGCAACCAAGATGGTAAGGCAGACGTTTGGCAAACCTGGTCGAGCGACGGCGGCAAAACATGGAGCAAGTTGGAATCGACCGGACTGCCAAATCCGAACGCGGGGACCGATGCCGTCACTTTACGCGACGGTCGGCAATTGCTCGTCTATAACCACACGAATCGCGGCACTGGCTCGTTTCCGCAAAGCCGCGAAATGCTCAACGTCGCGATCAGCAGCGACGGTCGGAACTGGTCGGCCGCCCTCGTGTTGGAGCGGGACAAAGGGGAGTATTCCTATCCCGCCGTCATCCAGACCGCGGATGGGCTCGTCCATATTGCTTACACGTGGCGACGTCAACGCGTGCGGCACGTTGTCGTCGATCCATCAAGACTGAAGTTGCACGCAATCACCGACGGTGCCTGGCCGGAGAATGTGGAGCGTGCTCCGGAGGCGGTAGCGGCGGCAGGTGCCAAAAAGGACCGCCTCAACGTCTTGTTCATCGCTTCTGATGATCTGCGAAACGATTTAGGCTGTTACGGGCATCCGCTGGTACAGACACCGAATCTCGATCGTTTGGCGGCACGCGGAATCACCTTCAACCGTGCCTATTGCCAGCAGGCGTTGTGCAACCCGTCACGCAGTTCGCTGTTGACCGGTCGTCGGCCCGATACGCTGGGTATTTGGGATCTCCCGACGCATTTCCGCGAAGTGATGCCCGACGTCGTCACGTTGCCGCAACTCTTCAAACAGCATGGCTACTTCACGCAGAACGTCGGGAAGGTTTTTCACAATTGGCGGACCGAAATTCAGGGCGACCCCGATTCCTGGAGCGTACCTGCCGTCATGCATTTCGCCACGCATGGCAGTGACAGGCCGCAAGTCCCCGGTGACCAGTTGCCGCCCAATATCGCAGTAACCGCAAAAACCGAGTGTCGAGACGTTCCGGATGAAGCTTACTTCGATGGGCGAATTGCGAACCTAGCCGTTAATGCGCTAAAGCGAATCAAGCGGCGCGGCAATCCATTTTTTTTGGCGGTCGGCTTTTGGAAGCCTCATTTGCCGTTCAATCCGCCAAAAAAGTATTGGGACCTATACGACCGTGATTCCATCAGCCCTGCGGATAATCCCAATCGGCCGGAAAATGTTCCGGAGCTAGCGCTGCACAACGGACGCGAGCTTCTAGGATCGGGCAACAAAGGGGGAAAGCTTTCCAAGGAAAACGCCGTTGAACTGCGGCACGGATATCTCGCTGGCATTAGTTACCTCGATGCACAGGTTGGCAAAGTGGTCGACGAGTTAGAACGGCAGGGCCTTGCCGATTCGACCGTGATTGTTTTCTGGTCCGATCACGGGTTTCATCTAGGCGAGCATAGCCTGTGGTGCAAGACCTCGAACTTCGAACTCGATGCCCGCGTGCCTCTCATCATCGTCCCTCCCGAAGCGGAACAGGCCAGCCAAACGACCGATGCCTTAGTCGAACTTCTCGATTTGTATCCGACATTGACAGAGCTATGCGGACTGCCGGCGCCCGACGGATTGGAAGGTATCAGCCTTGTTCCGGTATTGAGGAATCCCGCAACTCACGTCAAACCGGCGGCATTCACGCAACATCCGCGCCCCGCGTATTACAACGGAACCCCCGAAGCGATGGGCGTCTCGGTTCGCACGCCGCGCTATCGCTATACCGAATGGCGTGATTTTGAAACGGGCGCAGTCGTAGCCAGTGAGTTGTACGACCATCTTCGAGACCCGGAGGAAAATCGCAATATCGTCGACTCTCCTCCGGATGAATCCACCATCGAGCAGGCTCGAGAGTTGCTCGAAACGAAGTTCCCGCGCAAACAGCCGGAACCTCACCGTCTCGAGTACCATTCGCCGGGAACGATTACCGATCTCGGCGTCGGCCTGTGGGCCTGGCCGATGCCGATCGATTGGGACGAAGACGGCGATCTCGATTTGGTTGTTACCTGCCCCGATGTTCCGTTCGCGGGGACTTACTTCTTCGAGAATCCGGGCGGCGACAAGAAGATGCCGATCTTCAAGCCGCCGGTCCAGGTCGGTCCCAAATTCAAAAACGCAACTTTGTCGTACGTCGATGGCGAGCCACGTGTACTTATTCCTGGAGAGGAGTTCATCGATTTTCGTAAGAACGATTTCAGTCGTACGGCTGAGATTTACCCCCGAGCCAACATAAATCCCAACAAGGTTCGCGCCAACCAATGGCGCTATGTTGATTACGACGATGATGGAGCCTTGGACATCATCGTGGGAGTCGGCGATTGGACGGAGTATGGGTGGGACAACGCGTACGACAGCTCGGGCCAGTGGAGACGCGGACCGCTACGCGGTTACGTCTACTTGATGCGGAATGAAGGGACGACCGACAAACCGAAATATGCCACACCCCCCAAGCTGAAAGCAGCCGGCGAGCCAATCGACGTGTACGGCATGCCCTCGCCGAACCTGGCTGACTTCGATGGCGACGGTGATCTCGATCTGTTGTGCGGCGAATTTGTCGACAGCTTCAGCTATTTTGAAAACGTCGGAACGCGCTCCAAACCGAAATTCGAGGCCGCCAAGAACTTGGTCCACGATGGCGAAGTGATCCGCATGGATTTGCAAATGATCGTGCCGACTGCCATCGATTGGGACGACGACGGCGACATGGATTTGATCTGCGGCGATGAAGATGGCCGAGTTGCGTTCATCGAACATACGGGCCGTGTTTCCGATGGATTGCCTGAATTCCTTCCACCAAGGTACTTCCAGCAGGAAGCGCAGTTCGTCAAGTTCGGGGCACTCGTCACGCCGGTCAGCGTTGACTGGGATGATGACGGCGACGAAGACCTCATCTGCGGCAACACGGCCGGCTACATCGGATTCATCGAAAACCTGGACGGCGGATTACCCCCCAAATGGGCGCCGCCCCGCAGACTCCATGCGGGAGGCGAGACGCTGCGGATTCAGGCTGGACCGAACGGTTCGATTCAAGGCCCGTGTGAAGCCAAATGGGGCTATACCACGCTCAGCGTGGCTGACTGGGACCACGACGATCGGCTCGATCTTGTCGTGAATTCGATTTGGGGGAAAGTTGTTTGGTATCGCAACGTTGGCACGCGTTCTGATCCGAAGTTAGCAGCGGCGCAAGCCGTCGAAGTCGATTGGCCGGTCGGCTCACCACCACCCAAACCGGCTTGGAACTGGTGGGACCCCGGTCCGCGGGAACTTTCCACACAATGGCGCACAACGCCGGTGGTCGTCGATCTCAACCGCGATGGGCTTAACGACCTGGTGATGTTGGACCACGAAGGTTATCTCTCGTTTTTTGAGCGCACACAACAGGGCGACGAGCTCGGGCTTAATCCGGGGCGGCGCGTTTTTGAGAATCAACAGGGCGAACCGCTCAAACTTAGCAATGGTGTCGCCGGCAAGAGTGGCCGACGCAAACTCTGTTTTGCGGATTGGGACGGCGACGGTCGGCTCGATCTGCTCGTCAATAGTCGCAGCATCGATTGGTATCGCAACGTTTCCAACGATGATGCGACTTGGGTGTTAGAAGAGAAGGGGCCACTCGACGAACGGCATCTCGCCGGGCATACCACGAGCCCCACGATTGTGGATTGGGACCGCAATGGTCAGCCAGACCTATTAATTGGGGCCGAGGACGGCCATCTCTATTACCTGCCGAATGACAACCAACCGGTCGGCAAGCGCGCCGCTGTGAACCAGAATACACGCGCTTTGTCCGGAACGCGGCGAACAACGACCGACAAGCAACCGAACATTGTTTTCGTGCTTGTCGACGATCTCGGATGGAAGGATGTCGGATACAACGGCTCGCGACTGTGCAAAACTCCGAACATCGACCGGCTCGCCTCACAAGGGATGCGGTTCAATCAGGCGTACGCACCGGCCCCGATTTGCTCAGCCAGCCGGGCTGCATTTCTCACGGGACGATCGCCTGCCCGCCTGAACTTCGAGTTTGTGACAAAATATGTCGACTCGAAACAGAATCTTGCGGGACTTCCGCTGCACCCACCCCCGTACACCCTCAATCTGCCACACTCTGAAGAAACGATGGCCGAATGTTTGCGCTCCGCTGGGTATCACACCGCGTTCTTCGGCAAATGGCATCTCAACGCTCATCACCAGCGATACCTAGGCTGGAGCCCCTCCTATGGCCCGGCCCAACAGGGATTCGATGTAGCAGTGGAAGATTTCGGGGGGCACACGTTTGCCGATCCCAAGGGAGAAAAACAGGCCGCACCAACTTCATTCGAGGCGGGCGAATATCCGCCCGACTCCATGACCGATCGTGCCGTTGAATTCATCGATAGCTATGACGGCGACGATTCCTTTTTTCTCTATGTCAGTCATTTCTATGTGCATACGCCGGTGCGCACGCAGGCTCAATGGTTGACCGACAAGTATGCAGCCCGATTGAGACCGGGCGAAACCGAAAAGCACGCCGAGTTCGCCGCTTTCGTGGAAATATTGGATCATCACGTCGGCCGGCTGTTGAATAGCATCGATCGTGCCGGCATCGCGGAGAACACGGTTGTCGTTCTTACTTCGGATAACGGCGGCGATCCGCTGTATGCCGAACACGCGCCGCTGCGTGGCCACAAATGGACGTTGTATGAGGGAGGAATTCGAGTGCCAATGGTCGTCCGGTGGCCTGGCGAAGTGACCGCGGGCAGTCAATGCGACGTGCCCGTCATCGGCATGGATTTGCTGCCCACGTTTTGTGACATTGCTGGTGTACAATTGCCAGAAGTTCCACTGGATGGAGTCAGCCTCGTCTCTTTGTTACGAGGCGACGACTCGGCGGCCATTCGCGATCGAACTTTGGTTTGGCACTTTCCGTACTACCATCCCGAGAAGCGGACCCCCAACATGCAGCGGACCGTCGGGATCAATGATGATGTCGTCCCCTTCGTCGAACCGCACTCCGCGATTCGGAAGGGTGCGTTCAAGCTGATCTATTTCTATGAAAGCGGCCGCGAGGAATTTTACGATCTACGATCGGACCTCAGCGAACAACACGACTTGGCCGAATCCCAGGCAGAGAAGACGTCAATACTGAGTCGCGCCTTGATAGCATCACTTCGTGGTGCCAGTGCTAGATTTCCCACAAAAGTTATCGTCGCGGAGTGAAGCATCACAATTCGGCGATACCCGGCAAGGTGGCATCTATGAATTCTCGGATCTGTCATCTCTCCATTGCGTCGTTGATCGTGGCAGGGATGATTTGTCCGGCTGTCGGCGATGAGTCGCGGCCCAACATTCTGTTGATCATGGCTGACGATCTCGGCTACGGAGATTTGGGTTGTTACGGTCAGCAGAGAATTCTCACACCGCACATCGACCGTTTGGCCGCAGAGGGATCGCGATTTACGCAAGTTTATGCCGGCTCGACCGTGTGCGCCCCGTCCCGTTGCTCGCTGATGACGGGAAAGCATAACGGCCATACCCGCGTTCGCGACAACATTCCCCATGGAGTGTTCTTGCAAGACTCCGATGTCACAATCGCCGAAGTCCTGAAATCGGCAGGCTATCGAACCGGGGCGATCGGCAAGTGGAGTCTCGGCGTCCACGGTTCAGAAGGGAAACCGAACGACCAGGGTTTTGATGACTGGCTCGGGCATCTCGATCAGGATCAGGCTCACTTCTACTATCCTCACTACCTGTGGGATAACGATCGCGTGCGGCTGTTGCCCGGTAATCGAGGCGAGATGAAAAAGCAATATACGCAAGACCTTTTCACCGAGCGGGCATTGCAGTTTCTCGATGGCAGTCGCAAGTCGCAGCAACCGTTCTTTTTGTATGTTGCATATACGATCCCGCATTTTTCCGATTACCCAGGCCATATGCCCGAATCACAAATCGTTCCCAGTGATGCTCCGTATAGCGATCGCGACTGGCCGCAAGTCGAGAAGAATTACGCTGCGATGGTGACGATGCTTGATCGTGATGTCGGCCACATCCTCGGTCGTCTCGAAGAGTTAGATTTGTTGAGTAACACGCTAGTACTCTTTACCAGCGACAACGGTCCCTGTGGCGGTGCTAGTCGTGCTCACAAACCAGCGTTTTTCAAAAGCGCGGGAGGGCTGCGCGGCCTTAAACGGGATGTCTACGAAGGCGGGATTCGAGTTCCGATGATTATTCGCTGGCCGGGGCATGTTCCCGCGGGTCGGACCAGCGATGATGTGTGGGCGTTCTGGGATTTAATGCCAACACTCGCCGAGTTTGGCGGTACGAAGGCGCCGAAGAATATCGACGGAATCTCAATGGTTCCTGCGATTCTGGGTTTGCCTCAACTGAACCAACACGAGTATTTGTATTGGGATTACGGGCATGTGCGCGGCCGATTTCATCAAGCGGTTCGCATGCGCAACTGGAAAGGAGTCCGGTACAACGGCCAAGGCAATCCGATCGAGTTGTATGATCTTGTGGTCGATCCGGCAGAAGAACGAAACATTGCAGACGCTCATCCCAAGATCGTTGCCGATATCGAACGAATCCTCGAAGAGGCTTTTAGTCCCACTTCCGACTACCCGATTGCCGCGCCGCGATAATTAAAGAATAGCTGCGTCCGCTTTCTTGTCGATCGATCCACTTACAATCGTGGAAAAAACTATGTACGAACACAGCCGCAGCACGGACTGTAATCGCCGTCAGTTTCTCAGTAAAACGGGTTGTGCCGTGACATCAGCTGTCATCACGCCGATCGCCACGTCTGCCCTCGGCAACCAGGGAACTCCCGAACCGCCATCCGAACTCGCCGGCCAACTGGGGATTGTCAGCGCATCAGTATCGGCTCAGATGTCTGATCGCGCAACAGGACGTCGATTTACTCTGTTGGAGTTACCACAGATCCTGCGTGAAGAACTCGACATGACGGTGATCGATTTGAACGACACTGTCTTTCCGTCATTTGAAATGGCGTATCTTGATAAGTTCCGTGACGCGGCCGATCGGGCAGGTTGCGTACTGACAAATCTCAAGATGAATCAACGCGGAATCGATATGAACAGCGACAATGCTGAAGTACGCAAGCACGCGCTTGACGAATACAAAAAATCGATCGATGCAGCCGCCCATCTTGGATTGAAGTGGGCCCGACCGCTACCGCAAGCCGAGAAACCCGACATTTCAATTCACATCGCCAGCTACCAAGAACTGTGCGACTACGCTGCTGATCGCAACGTCGAAATGCTGGTAGAGAACTTTGGCTGGATGCAATCGGATCCCGACTCGGTCGTAAAATTGGTCAAATCGATCGGCCGTAACGTCGCTGCCTGTCCCGACACCGGCAACTGGGACAGCAACGAACTCCGGTACACCGGCTTGGCACGCACGTTTCCGATCGCGGTGACCTGCGATTTTAAGGCTCGGACACTCGGCCCGAATGGGGAGCATGAACTGTACGATTTAGAGCGCTGTTTCGAAATCGGTTGGAAAGCCGGCTTCCGCGGCCCTTGGTGTTTCGAGCATGCGAATGCCGATACCACAATTCTGTTTCGTGAACTCGGCATGCTACGAGATATGCTGCGCCGCTGGATGGATTCGAAAGGCCACTAGAATCAACTGATTGAGATTAAAGGGATCGTCGGTTCTACGCTCGTTAACAGGTCTTCTGCACGCCTCAGGGATTACAACGGTTGGCCCGAACTACGCCTACTACAAGCCGTTTTGGGCATTTCCGCTGCATGAATCGCTGTCAATAATTGGAAATGTTCAATTCAATGCGTGTGTTCGCTATTCCTGTTAACAGACCCGTTGCGGAGATATATACTTACGGCCACTTGATCTGCCGCTGAGAAGGTCGGCCATCGCATCGTATGGAAACCGCTGAATAGGTGACGCGCGACAACTCGGGGAGGCTTTTCGCGATTTCGCGGTTCACCAGCTTCGATTTGGCTCTACCAAGAGCGAGTGCCGGAATCGTTTCGGCGATTTCCACTTGCTCTTACTAAGTCTGTTCGCTGCAGGGAGGCTCGCGTGCAATTGCGAAATATCAGTTAGCATGCTGATCGTCCGCGCAATCAAATTGACCAGTGCCGGCGATATCGGCGTCCTATCTGACCGAGTGATTTTTCCAATCCATCGTGGTACAGACAACCCTTGATGAATGAATAGTCGTTTACACGACTGCTCTGATTCGCGGTTTTCGGAAGACCGAAGTTCGAAGCTTAACTGCTGAGGTAATGAAACGATGATTCGCGGAGCCCTCAAAAACCCCCATCTCATCATTGTGTTGGCTTTAGCAGTGGTCGTAGTGGGCAGCGTTTCCTATTTGAGAATTCCCGCCGACTTGCTCCCCATTTTCAAAACTCCAGCCGTTCAAATCGTCACGTTTTATCCAGGCATGCCGCCCGAAGTGATGGAACGCGACATTATGAGCCGCCTGGAACGCTGGACCGGCCAATCGGTCGGTATCGAGCACCAGGAAGCCAAGGCGATGTTGGGTGTTTCCGTTGTGAAAGATTTCTTCCGCGAAGATATCTCCATGGACACTGCCATGGCTCAGGTCACCAGCTACGCGGTGAGCGACATGTTCTATCTGCCGCCGGGGACGATTCCCCCGATGGTGATGCCATTTGATCCGACCGCGTCGGTGCCGTTGTGCCTCGTGAGTGTCTCCAGCCCCGACATGAACGAGAAGGAACTTTACGACATCGCCTATTTCGAGCTACGCAACCGGTTGCAGGCGATTCAAGGAGTCATCGCACCGGCCGTTTACGGGGGCAAGCTTCGTCGAATTCTCGCCTACGTCGACCGCGACAAACTGGAAGCCCGCAACTTGTCGCTGCTAGACGTCCAGGAAGCGCTCATTAAGGAGAATGTGTTAATTCCGGCCGGCAACGCCAAGATGGGTGACGTTGATTTTCAAATCTTTACCAACGCGCTTCCCGATACCGTCGAGAAGATCAATCTCACGCCGATCAAAGTGGTTGACGGTAGCCCGGTTCTGATGCGCGATGTGGGCGAAGTCAGAGACTCCGGGCAGATTCAATCGAACATTGTGCGCACCAACGGCTCACGCCAGGTTTATATTCCGATTTATCGACAGCCGGGCGCGAACACGATTGCCATCGTTAATGGTATTAAGTCACGACTGGCACAAATCCTCGCCCGGCTCAAGGAGATGAACAACGACAATCCAAAAATGCAGGGGCTTGTGCTTTCCGTTGTCATGGATCAGTCGATCGGTGTTCGGGACAGCATTACCGGGCTGCAGGTTGCCGCCGGCTTGGGTGCATTGTTAGCGGGTCTTGTCGTACTGTTGTTTCTGCGAAATCTGCGATCGACTTTTGTTATTGTGCTGGCGATTCCGTTGGCGATTTTGGCAGCGGTCATCGCGCTGTTTTATACAGGGGACACAATTAATGCCATGACGCTCGGTGGGCTGGCACTAGCGGTCGGCATTCTGGTCGACCAGTCGATTGTTGTGCTGGAGAACATCGTGCGCCACGGCCGAATGGGCAAACCGGCTTTGCAAGCCGCCACCGACGGTGCCCAGGAAGTCGCCCTGCCGATCCTCGTCTCGACCATTACGTTTTGCGTCGTGTTTTACCCGGTTGTGTTTCTGTCCGGGATGGCGAAGTTCTTGTTCACGCCGCTGGCGATTTCCGCTTCAGTGGCCATCATCGCCTCTTATTTAATCTCGATTACTTTGGTTCCCGCGTATTGTGCGCGGTTCCTCAAACTTGGCGACGAAGATGGTGTGTCGTCCGATGCGGAAACGACCGGTCCATTTTACACGGCATACGTCGGCCTGTTGGAAGCCGTCATCGCGATGCGACACGTCGTTGTTTTAGGGGTCGTCGTTGTTTTCGCGGGATCGATTTGGCTATTGGCCAGCTTAGGCCAGGAGTTGTTTCCCCCGGTTGATTCAGGCCAATTCACGATGTACGTCCGGTTGCCATCGGGGACTCGCATAGAACGGACAGAAGAGAAGATTCAGGAGATCGAAACCTACTTGATCGAGAAACTCGGCCAGCCTGATCCCGCGTTTGCCTTGGGACAAGAAGATCGCCCCGATAGCCATCTGCAAATGCTGATTTCCAACATCGGCGTGCTCATGGATTGGCCTGCCGCTTACACACCGAACACCGGTTCGATGGATGCCTTTATGCTGGTGCAGCTTAAGGAAAAGTCGGGACGCCCCGAGGTGTTTCAGCTGGTGACCGAACTCCGCCGCGAACTCAATGAGAAGTTTCCGAGTGTCGAATTCGCGTTTGATACCGGGGGTATGATGACTGCAGCGCTTAACATGGGCGAGCCCTCTCCCATTCACTTCCAGATCACCGGGTCTGGTTTGGAAGTCGCCCAGGACATCGCCCGCTTGATTAAACAGGAAGCCGAAACCGTTCCGGGCGCTGTCGATGTGCGAATTGCCCAACGCATGGACTACCCAGTACTCAATGTCGAAATGGATCGCATTTTGGCATCGTACCAAGGGGTGACCGTCGACGACGTTATGAAGAACGTTGTCAGCGCTACCAACAGTTCTATCAACTTCGACCCGGCCTTCTGGATCGATGAGCGCAACGGCAACCACTACTTCATGGGTGTGCAGTACCCGGAAGAGGATATCAACTCCCTTGATACGTTGAACAAGATTCCGATTACCGGGAAACGCAGCGTACGCCCCGTTCCATTGGAGAATATTGCCAAGATCAAACAGACCACCGGCCCGGCGGTCATCAATCATCGTAACATTACGCGGGCGACCGATATCTACGCCAACGTGCTACCTGGATACGATGTCGGCACAGTTGTCGAAAATATCGAACGCCAACTCGAGAGCAACCCCGAGTTGTCATTGGTCTCGGATACAGACGAACGCGGGCAGAAGTACATCGTAAGCGGGCCAGAATTTAAGGGGAAAGGATACACCGTCGAAATGCAGGGCGAAGTGAAAAGCATGCGCGAGTCGTTCGAGCAGTTCTCCCTGGGAATCATCATTGCCGTGATTTTGGTTTATCTGGTGATGGTCGCTCAGTTTCGCAGCTTTCTCGATCCGTTTGTTATTTTGTTGACCGTTCCGCTCGGTTTTATCGGCGTCGTGCTTTTGATGTTATTGACCGGGACCAACCTTTCGATTATGGCCTTCATGGGAATCATCATGATGATCGGTATTGTGGTCGAATACTCGATCGTACTGATTGAATTTGCCAACGACCGGCTCGCTGAAGGTTTAACGGTCAAGCAGGCGATCGTTGAGGCTTCCAAAGTGCGCCTGCGGCCGATCCTAATGACCTCGATGACGACCTGGTTGGCACTCACTCCCATGGCGATCGGATTCGGTGGTGGAGATGCCAACGTGCCCCTCGCCCGGGCCATCATCGGCGGAGTGTTGGGCGCGACCGTGCTAACGCTATTGGTCGTGCCATGCCTCTACATAATGTTTAAACGCGAACCGGAAAGAGCCGAAGCGGCCTAGTCGCCGGGATTTCGGTGCTGGATACAAGAATCTGAAAATGACTCAGTCCATCAAATTGATAATCACGCCCTCAAGGGAACTCTCATAATGCTATCAATCAAAAGTCGTGCCTTACTTCGATCCATTGCATCCCGTGCACGGTTGTACGTACTGCCGGCTATTGTGGTTTTCGCATGCGGTTGTGGGAACACGGCCGGAACCGGCGGAGCCGACGGAACGACGACGGCCGATTCGTCGGCTGAGAGTTCATCAGATGGTGCGCCTCGTGTCGAAACGGTTGCGGTCAAACGTGAGGATTTGGTTCGCACCGTACAAATGCCGGGTACCGTCGAAGGATTCGAAGCAGTCGATCTATATGCGAAGGTCGGCGGATATCTGCAAGGATTCGCCACGCATCCACAAACGAACCAGCCGATTGATATCGGCGATTCGATTATCAAGGGTCAGGTGCTGGCCCGCCTCGATATTCCAGAAATGGCCATGCAGTTGGAGCAGAAATCAGCAGCCGTCCGCCAAGCCGAAGCCGAGGTTGAGCAGGCCCATGCGGCAATCGACCAGGCACAAGCCAATCTCGACAGCGACCAAGCTGTCCTGGAAGAATCCAAGGCCGAACGGGGAGAAAAGACCGCCCAACTCGAATTCCGCCGTTCCGACTTCCAGCGCATTCAGCGACTAGTCCAAAACCAAACCGTCCGCGAAGAACTACTTGACCAAACGCAATACCAGCGCGACGCTGCCGAAGCAGCCTTGCAAACAGTCGAGGCCCGCATTCGAACAGCCGAATCGAAGTTGTTAGCGGCCCGCGCCAACGTGAAGAAAGCCAACGCCGACCTGACAACCGCGGAAGCCAAGGTGACGGCCGCCAAGGCTGACTTTGACTATGTGAAAACACTCATGGATTATTCGGTCATCCGCGCGCCGTTTGACGGAATGATTACCGACCGTTGGGTCCATCGGGGAGACTTCATTCAGCCGGCGGATGGAAACAGTGCTGCCAAACCTTTGCTCAGTGTGGCCCGCACCGACGTCGTACGCATTACCTTGGATATCCCAATGAACAACGTCGGGCAACTCGACCGGGGCGACCGAGCCGTATTGAACCGAATCAATGTTTTGCCCGACGCCGAATTCGAAGGCCAGGTGAGCCGGTTTTCGTCGTCGCTGCATATGACATCCCGCTTGATGAGCGTCGAGGTCGACCTGCCGAACCCCGATGGCCGTTTGATGCCCGGCTATTACGGATACGTCACCGTCTACCTCGAAGAAATGAAACAGACGCCGGTCATTCCTTCCTCGGCGTTACTGACCGACGGTGATCAGGAATACGTTTACGTCTGCGAAGGCGGGCAGGCCCATCGCCGGAATATTACGACCAGCTATCAAGACGGGACAAAGGTCGGTGTTAAAGAGGGGCTCCAGGAAGGGGACCAGGTTGTGCGCGCCGGCGGCGGGCAAGTTTCCGACGGGCAACAGGTGATGGCTGTCCTCGCGGAGGAATGATCGAATTCGTTTGACCATCGCTGGGGACAAAACTTCGCAACCTGTTTTAGTATCTAGGGTTTCGGTCAGCGCCGGATATATGCCGACGACCGCTGTTGGGTATTCCTCTTCCCGCATTTCGAGAAATCTGGTATCCAGTCCGCCCCACCGATCAACTCATTTCTCGATCCAATCACCAAGCGGCCCCCATGATGATTGCTTTATCTTCGAGATACTCCGTATTGGCGGCGTTGTTTCTCACTATCGCCAGCGGTTGCCAAAATATGAACCATACTGAATATGGTGCGCTCGTTGGCTCCGGATTGGGAGCAGTCGTCGGTTCTGCCATCGGCAGGCACAACGGCGATCGTGGCGCTGGTGCCTTGATTGGTGCTGCAACAGGTGCTGTCGCTGGAGGACTCGTCGGGAACGCGGAGGATGCGCGGATCGAACGAGACGCAGCATTGGCCCACGCCCATTTCACTGAGCAAGCTCACCAGGCAGATCTCCTGGCATTGACCAACTACGATCTTATCAAGATGACGCACAACGGTGTTGGTGATGAAGTCATCATCAACTCTGTTGCCACACGGGGTGGGCGATTCGACCTCAGCCCCGATGCGGTCATTAATCTCAAAAATAGCGGCGTCAGCGACCGCGTCATTATTGCAGTACAAAAAGCGGGGCAGTCCGCAGCGGCCCCGTCGATATCGCAGGTTTCCGCGACGACCGTTGTTCCGCCCGCGCGTTCGGTTGTCGTCGTCGAACCGACTCCCCGGCCACGCGACGTGGTCGTCGTCGAGCCACCCAGGCCACGAATTAATGTGAGCATTGGCAGCCCGCGCCCCCGGCACCACCACCATCATCATTGGTGGTAGGCGAGGTTGATCTGCCGGAAACGACAGACGCGACCAATGGCATACTGGGGCCAGAACGCTTTCGAGACCGGGTTTGGTCAACCAGGTATTCCTGATTGGACGGTAACGCGCTCAGATGCTCTCCTTGCAGCGTATCGAGTCGTGATCGTGACCATTGCTGAACGCGCGCTGGCTTCTTGTGGTATTTCGGTATCGCTTGAATTCACACCAATACCAACGATGGGGAGGTCTGCGTTGGTTCCCATACGGCAGAGAATGTTCTTGTTCGCGAATTTCTCAGGGGCTATATTCTACCGATCGGTAACTAAATCCTAGGTCACGCGATCCTAAGGACTCTCCATCCACGACCCAAACCCAGCAGTTATTATGTCGAGTCGATTGAGCGGAAAAGTCGCCATCATTACTGGCGCAACAAGTGGCATTGGTGAGGCGACTGCTGAAGTTTTCGCGAGAGAGAACGCGACGGTCGTCGTTTCAGGCCGCAGTGAAGATCGTGGTCAGCGCGTTGCGAGCCGTCTCGGCACCGGCGCCGTATTCATTCCCTGCGATGTCACTGACGAGCACCAGATTCAGCAATTGATTTCCGAAACGGTCAATCGATTCGGTCGAGTGGATGTTCTGTTCAACAACGCCGGGTCTTCCAATCCCCACGACATTACGAATATCACTGCGGAGAGAATCGAAAAGTTGTCTCGGTTGTTGTTCTCCAGCGTCGTGCTGGGGATGAAACACGTTATCCCCTACATGATCGACCAGGGCGGCGGGTGTATCATCAATAATTCCAGTGTGGCTGCCTTGCGCCCTCGTAATGGTTCGCCGATTTACGGAGCTCTCAAAGCTGCCGTTACGCACTACACGAAAATCGCCGGGCATGAACTCGGTCCACACGGAATTCGGGTCAATTCCATATCTCCTGGTGCCATTGCGACGTCGATATTTTGGGGCGGTTCCGTCCGAGCTGACACATTGCCAGCTGAAGAGAATGCGCGAAAAATGGAAAAGCTGAAGGCAGGTCTTGTACATGCCGTTCCTTTGCACCAATGCGGACTCCCCGAAGATGTTGCCAATGCGGCTCTGTATTTGGCTAGCGACGAGGGCCGATTTGTCACTTGCCACGATCTGGTCGTTGATGGCGGTCGTATTCAATTGACCATGGAACCTCCGCCCGATGGAAGCGGGTGGAAAACAAACTGAGAAGCTCGACATCGGATGTTGCCGCAAGATTTCCACACCATTTGAAGGAAGCCAAGATGAACCGCAGCCATGCCAAGTCGACTTACCCTAGCACGGTCGCATTATGTTGTTTGCTACTGCAGCTGGCATGTTGCGCCCCGACGGCACTCGCGCAGAATGCTGTCGTCTCTCAATTGAACGATGGGGGACGCGATGCCATTCGTGCGGCATTTCGAACCGCGATTGACGAGGGTCTCATCGCCGGCGGGTCGCTGCTACTATTGAAGGACGACCGTCCCATCTTCAAAGAAGCATTCGGTTACGCCGATTTGGAAAACAAACGCGCGTTCACCACGGAGACTGTCGCCCATATGGCGTCGACATCGAAACCGCACACGTCAACTCTCATCATGATGCTCGTCGATGAAGGGCTCATCGACTTGGATGTTCCGGTTTCGGTTTATGCGCCGGAATTAAAACGCATTGCAATCAACGGTAGTGCCACGAAGATTACACCCCCAACGATGCGTCAGCTTTTGTCGCATACTGCTGGATTCGAGTCACTTGCCAAAGCAACGTACGATCAAACAATTCGGCTTGTATTCACCAAGAAGACTTTTGCAGAGGCGGCCACTGCAATTTCCCAAGAAGGTCTTGTTTATTCTCCTGGGACGGACTATCGCTACGGCCAACTCGGTATGGTCGTGGCTGCTCACGTCGCGGAGTCGGTCACGGGAAAGGACTGGCGAACGCTCTTCCGCGAGAGACTGGCCGGGCCAATTGGTGCCAATGCCTCCATGTGGTACCCCGACGTAAAGACACTCAATGAGATGGCCATTCGCTACGATTCCAAGAATGGAAAGCTGACTCCGGTTGTGACGACCAGGCAGCCTCGAGACTACGGCCTTCCGATCGATCCTGCTGGCAGTCTGGTCTCCGATTTAGAGAGCACGGCCCGACTTTTTTCACTGCACAAAAACCTGGGTGTCGCCAACGGGCAACGCCTCATTTCAGAAGCGCGCATTCGGGAAATGCACAAACCTCAACCATCCGCTCCCAATTACGGTCTGGGGCTGAACTTAAGCTGGCTCCCCGACGACGGGACAGCGGCAATCGTCAATCACGGCGGCGCATTCGGCACGATGGGTTGGGCCGATTTAGAAACCGGCATAGTCGGCGCGCTGTTCATTCAGACAAGACCGCGACAAATCCCAAGGTGGACCGAGTTAATTTATGATGCACTACACACAGCCGGCGTCGGTCGTATGGTGGATGTGCAAGAGGCGAGAAGGCAAAAACGGCAAGCGGCCCAATAAAGCGAGGATACACGCGTCCGACGAGGTTGAGGAATTGCGCCTATCTTACAACGAGTTCTTCACTTTATCGCAACGAGATTTCCCGTTGTGCGAAAGTAAATCACGCCTTCAGAGATCGCCGGTGTTGCAAAACAAGGCTCGCCGAGTGGATTGCTTGCCAGCAGTTTGAACTCCGGGCCGGCGGCTAGGACGTAGCATTTCCCGTTTTCGGCCGCACAATAAATCTTGCCGTCGGCTCCTACGAGCGACGAAATGATCGCTGCCCCGGCTTCCAGTCGTTTTTCGTATTGTTTTTCGCCGGTGTTTGCGTTGAAGCAACGAACGACACCATTGGTATTTCCAAGGTAAAGCAAATCGCCGTACACAATCGGTGTCGACATATACGACCCGCCGCGTTCCGTACTCCAAACCATCGAGTCGTCTGGC
>JANQRQ010000305.1 GCA_028284485.1 Planctomycetaceae bacterium
GGTTTTCAATTCTTCGTCTTCCCAGGCGAGTGTCACCGCCTTGTTCCAGGCTTTGATAAACGGGGCGTCACCTTCCGGAAGTGCTGCATCCGATGATTCCGGGAACGGCAAGAACATGGTCTTCTGGTCGTCGTCGATGACTTTGACGTCGAATCCCTCGGGCAACGTCGCGCCATGTTCCTGGCATACGCCCACCGGATCGTCAAACAGGCGGCGTTTGAATTCCTCATCTTCCCAGGCCTGGGCCACAATCTTTCCCCACAACTGTGCAAACGGGTCCGGTTGAGTTTCGGGCATCGTCGGTGCTTTTCCTTCAAATGAATTGTGATTAGGGGCGAGAAGGCTAATGTGAAACAGCAGCCGTCAGTGGCAGGTCCGCCACCTCCACCATCGGCAACTCAGTCGATTCTGGAAGCTGTTCGAATAAACCGTGCTGGTACAACTGCCGTATCGTATGATACAGCACAGCGGCCGGATGACTTTCCATCAAATGCCCCACGATTTCTCCGACCGACTTTTGCCCGTCGATTTGGCTTAAAATGTCTTTCTGCATCGGTCGATCGTAGGTAACTTTTGTGAACTCCGACGACAGCGTAAAACCTCCCTCGCTTTCGACTCGACTCGACAGGTCCGGTCGGAATCGCAACACGTCGTCGTCGTTGAAATTCGAAGAAATCACGTTGTCTTCACAAATCGACAGGAATTCCCGAAGCTGCTCGGCATCTTTAAAATGCCCCTGTCTGTAAACCGCGTAACCCAACGGCCAGGTCTGCAAATCGGTTGTGGGCGTAATGAGCTTGATGCTTTGCTCCACAAGGTTGATCAGATAACCGCTGATGCAGGCTCCTGTACCGACCAAGGCATCGGCTCGAGCCGTGCGGCCTCTTCCCGCCGCTGTGATGTCCCCGGTTGATTCCGGGTGCTGCAGAACTAATTTCACGCCCGCAAGTTCTTGGGCCGTGAAATTCTCCAAACAGAAATGGAACTGTTCCAAGGAGTTTACGGAGAATCGAATACTGCCGTTATCACGCAGGTGCTGTTCGAGCGCCTGTTTGGTTCGTCGAACATTGCGATGCCAGGCTGCGGTGGTCGCCCCCGGTGTTCTGCCGAACCGTTCGAAGAATGCGCGGGCATATTTTTCGTAGTCGCGATTGTCGAACGGATCGGTCGCCCAATACAAAAAACCAAATTCCGCGGCCCCGCTGCCGAAAAAGTCGACCATGGCATCGAGGATTTCGTGGAAGCGTTTTTGATTTTCATCTGTGAATCGTGCAACACCACTCAGCGGTTCCGCCGCAAAACAACAGTAATCGCAGCCGACGCTGCAACCACTCGAAAGTTCAATCGTAAAGGGACGATGTTCGATCAACCAATTGAATTCAAAAGATTGACTGGCAAACCGGTTGACCTGCCGTTCTCGCCATTTGGCATAGGCACGGTTTGTCGTTTCAGCCGCAATGATATCGCCGATTCCTTTGTCACCTTGTTTGAGCGCTTCGATGTATAATTGGACATCGGGATGAATCGTTTCCGGATCGGTATCGCGACCCGCCTGGTCGTCCCACAAAACGCGCAGCGCTTCCGGGTCGACTTCCAAATTCCATTTTTGAACGGCGCGGCTCGGGTCCTGCTGCAAGAGCTCGCGGAACTCCGGATCGCCGTCGTAAAGCTCCATGAACCGTTTGATGTTGTAGTACTGCATGCGGTCTTTCATGATTGCACAGCATTATGGCCGCGATGATATGTAAAGATCAACGAGTTTTTCTGCGGTTACACAACAGATCAATATTCTTGGATGTTACAGAGTTTTCGTTTTCGCGCGCGAACGAAAAGTGGCGGCCTTCTCATCGCCGAAATCGGGCCATTCGCTTCACGCGCCAACATCACAATGTTTATGCGATTGTTCATCCGACTTGACAGTTAACTTTTCGAACTTGACGATGTGCGAACCGTTTCATTTTCGTTGTTAACAGTTGAGTGGCCCACGTTCGGTACGTTTTCATCGATAAGTCGTGCCACGAAAGAAACGGCGACTGAATGGAAAGTCTGCCGTGACAACGAAGCGCTAAGTCTGAAATCGCCGGGATTGAAACATGCTTCTGCCGTATGCCGATCAACTTGCAAACCTTGTCGTTCGATTGTGGGACGAGCATGGTCGCGAAGCGGAATCATTTCCCGCCGTTGCCGAAAAGGCGCTAAACGAGCTGCCGCCCGACACGAACTTACAGATGATGGAGATTGTCGACTGGGTCCTACAGACAAACGAGTTTCCTCAGCAATTGGACTTAGCCGAGAATTTCGGGCAGCCGCCGGTCACGCTGTTTAACAATGGCGACTTTAATATCGATGTCTATTTTTGGCTGGAAAACGACACCAGCGTCCACCAACACGCCTTCTCAGGTGCCTTCACGGTGATGGCAGGAACGAGCGTCAATTGCGTTTACGAATTCGAGCCGCAACACGTGTTCGATGACCGCCTGACCACGGGGACGCTCGTTTTCAAAAAAGCGGAGATTCTTCGAACCGGGGATTGCCGCCGTATCCTCTCAGGCTCACGAGATATTCACTCGGTCTACCACGTCGACTATCCGTCAATTTCGGTCATTATTCGGGCACCGGATCTCTCGTCGCTTCCCCAATTGAGTTACATCCCACCATGCCTGGCTTACGCCGACGATCCCGAGCTCGACACGCCGCTCGAACTGCGCAGGCGGCAGGTTCTGCGAATGCTGCGCCGGATCGACCATCCCGATTACGTCGATCGCTTGACGAAAACGCTGGTCTCCGCAGGCCCCAGCGAACTGTTGGCCGTGATGTTGGAGAACAGAGACTATTTCATCGGTCGCCGCGACGAGCTGCGAAGTCTGTTGCTGACTCTCAAGAAAACTCACGGCGAACTCATCGACCGGATCATCGATGCCTTCAAAACCCTGGCGAAGAAAACTCAAATCAAGGAGTTGCGAAGTCTCATCAGGGATCCCGACGTTCGATTCTTTCTGGCATTACTACAGAGCTTGGAGCATCGGGAGCCGATTCTGAAAATGACAACTCAGCGGTATCCCGATTGCGACCCGGTCGAACAGATTCTCGATTGGACCAAAGATCTTTCAGCGATCGTCCAGGCCGACGCACTCGGAGTCGGCATCAGCGAAACGGGAATGACGATATTACGAACGGCCCTGGAAGGCAGTGCGGAAGATCTCGCAGGACAGAGTCTTCAGCCGATGCATAGCGCCACCGCGGTTGCCACGCGAAACGAGGCGGCTCAACTACAAAAACACAGCCTGTTTCGACCACTGTTTTATTAGAGCAGTTTACTTTTTTCGTGGGCATTTCTGGCTCGTGCATACCAGCTGTCAAAGAGCAAAACGCAATTGTCGCGGCCATCAGTCAGCGTAATACGCTGTAGACGGGGTCTAGCGAAACGGATTCGCCGGTCATCGCAAAAGTGTAACGGCAGGAAATCTTCCCGGATGAGCGAGTCGCAGCAGCGTGTAACCGACGCCGGCGATACCCTGGAAGAACATCGGCGCAAAGATCGACGGCGGCATATCCGCGTAAAGTTGATAGTACCCGCACGATTGCGCGCTCTCTACAATCGCCGCCCCGCGTCGATGCGCTTCAGCCAGTAGCTCGGGACGCTCCAGCCGGTCTGCCGCTTCCATGAGAAACTCGATGTGCCCCGCGAGGCCACAGCACAAATGCGTGGGATAGGTAAGCCCTCGTTGGGCATCGGCATTTAACGCAGCAGCGATATCACTCCGAATTTGATCGTTATCCAGGACATCGAGTCCGGCTAACCGACCCAGTCCGATCCCCGATGCTCCATTGCACCACGAGTCGTAAAACTGTGGCTCTGCATCGTTCTCTGGAGACCCACGAAAATCGAGCCAGTTCCCTCGCTCTTTCACAAAATTCCTCGCTTCGAACTCAATGCCCTGCTCGGCAGCTTCGAGGTATGCGGGATTTCCGGTGATTTGAAACAGCCGCAATAGTGCATAGCTGATTCCAGCGGCTCCATGCGAGAATCCGGTTTGCTCCCGCTGACCAATCGTCTTCCACGCTTGCCCGTCCTTCACTCCACGCGTGTCGAGCAGTCGGTCGCCACAGCAGACGGCTTTCGCCAATGCCGTTTCGTAGCCCGAATGTTCATACAGCGACAACAGGCACAATAGTGCCCCGGCGGCACCGCCCATAAGATCGAGCGCTTCATCGGCACAAATGTCTTCTTCGGTTAGCAAATCACAGGCGCGTTTCGCCGCCTCGAAATCGGCTGCCGAACTGGAAATGCGGGCCATCGCCGTTAAGCAATAGATGACCGAACCCAATCCTTGTGTCCCTCCAATCCCCAACTCCTTTGCCCAGTGCACCGCAATGGCTTCACCCCGGCCTTCGAAAGAAGTCTCCGCTCCCAGAACATCGCGGATAAATTCGAGAGCACTGTCGATCGTCTGCTCGGCTTCCGCAATCGGTTGAACGGATTGCAACGCCGTCAAAAATAACGCGATCCCACACCGCCCATCAAACAAAGTGTCCCCCAATGGTCGGAGTTCCACACGTTGCGATGCCGGAAAAAACACATAGCCCAGCCAATTGCGGTCGCCGTCCGGTCCCTGAATTGCCCGCTGTACGATCTGACGACCAATCTGTGCGGCAGCTGCGGTCAATTCGTCCGGTGGCAGCCGGCGCGAATGACTTGCATCTCCGAATTGTTGAGCAGTCCGATCAGCGTTCGCCTCCAGCCCCCAATAAGCGCCGTGGATAACCGACAGCTGATACCACAAATCGCTTTCGTCCATCTTCGCGAGACGACTCTGCATCTCCTCGAAGCTCGAATCTTCATACATCGGGACAACACATGAGTTGTCTTTGACTGCGACTTTCGTACTGCCGGTTGTTGAAAAAAAGCAAGGAATGTCGAGCCGCTGCATCTGACTCAATTCTTCCGCCAGCAATGGCCAAGTCGGCGGCGGAAAATCGCCTCGAAGATACGCGCGACTCAACGCATCGAGTTGAATGCCGAAATCTATTCCGCTCCGAAGAGTCGCCGGTGTCAGAAGTTGATTGAGCAAAGTGGCATACACTCTTGTATCGCGAATCACGATCCGTACCGGTTGGCTTCGGAATCTCGCAAGCGGGCCGTCATCGGCAGCAAGCGACTTTCGATACTCCAGCAAGAATCGGTAGGACTGCTCAAACCCGTCGACAATTCCTTTGACTGAGTCAACAGAATCGTTGTCCGTTTCCTCCGCCGGCAGTGTCAGGGAATCGTTACGGAATTCCTGTTGTTCCATCACGCGGCACATATCGTCGGAGTTGACGGCTCTCCAACTCGGCACCTTCATACGGCTAAAGACACGGCCTTTCACAACGCCGAGACTGTCTTCCAACCAACTGTAGTCCTCGCTGAGGAAAACCCACCTCGGAAGAAAAGCGGTCCGCAGGACCGAGTCGACGAACTCGCTTCTTGCCGCCGTATCGACCTCCACGACATCCTCGGGCGCTCGAAGCCGATGAGTCAGCAAAGTTTCGTGATCGACCAAATGGGGGTACGTCCCATCGGAAATGATGTTTTCCCAATGGCAGTCGGTGGCGCCTAGTAAATGCAGCACAGCCAGCAAACGACCGGCGTTGCGGTAGAATTGGGGCGACGGTCCGTCATCTGTTGGCGACTGTGACTCAATATAGGACATCCAGCCATAGCTGCTGCAGTCGATCAAAGGGACCGGACGAAACCATTGTTCGCCGGACTGCTCGTTAATCCAACTCAAGAGTTCCTGGTAGGCGGTCGCAATTCCGAGCGACTTCGGTTTGTAGACGACACGATATCCCGACTCGAAACATAAAACGTGCACCTGCCGACTTCCGTTGTGTGGGTCGGACAGGCCCATTTCGACTCGGCAAATACGGCCAAGCTCACGTCTGTCGCATCCCGCGAGTACCTCAGCGATCTTCCCCAGGTCGGATTCCAAGCGATTTAAAAACTCGGAAGTTGCGGTCGACCAATTCTCCACAACCGAGACCGTCAAACGCGCAAGTACCGGGTAGCGCTCGAAGAGACTCATCAGGCCATCGTGCAGATGCTGTAGTACAAATGCGAGGTATTGGTCACGTCGACGGTCGCCGGGCAGCTTTTCGATCAAACTACCGAGTAATCGGCGGCCGGCAGGGCGCACCAGATCGAACTCATGCAGCAAAGTCGATTGATAGAGTTTCTCGAGCGGCGGCAATATCGACTGTTCTAATTGCGTTCGCGCTTCGTCGGTCATTTCCGGAAACGATGCCGGCATCTGCGACCGCAGATTCTTCCTCGCAAATTCCGCAATCGGATGCAACAGATGGCCGAACGGCCGTTGGTGATCGGGATGGCTGTCTGGATTCGCGGGATCGAATTCTTGTTTGGCCACTCGGTCGGAAATATCGACGAGCCTCGTCGTCCATGCCGGCAGTTCTTCAGGCGACACAGCGGCAGGGGATTTCATGTCAAGAATGGCGTCGACTCGCCGGCGTTCGAGTTCGCTCCACTTCAGCCGTTTGTCAATTTTTTCCCCGGTGGCCTGTTGCCAGTCGGAATAACGCTGCTGCCGCCGCGCGTCGTCTGTAATAGCCTCGGCGACGGGCGATGCGACAAGATGCTCCGAAAGAAACATCGCTCGTGCCGCGATATCGCTACAGCGATCTGGTGAGGAGTGTGCCACGAACAAAAGAGCCTGACTGGTGCATGATCTTCAACTGATGGAACAGAAAGCAAACTATCGGCCCGGTTGACCGAGGTTATCAGTGGCAGTGGCAGCACCGCAGTTAGAACTACCCAAACCGCAGTCGGCGATTCCTCCCTTAACGATCTTGGCGCTGAATTGTCCCAGTTTCGATCGAAAGTCCTGGTACATGGCACCACCGGCGACCGATTCC
>JANQRQ010000308.1 GCA_028284485.1 Planctomycetaceae bacterium
CGCAAGTCCAAGCGAGTCCTTCAGAACCGCAAGCCGCGCCGGAGTATGAGCGTTCATTTCGAGATGGAATCTGAAGAGCGTAGTGAAAACGAGCGCCGGTGAATGTCTCTGCTGACATGCATGCGTAACACAACGAGAAGTCGACTGGAAGCGGAAGGATACACCATGCAAACTCTTCTCGGCAGGCACGGGCATCATCTCGATGGTCCACAAGTTACGGAGCTTCTTGATATGAGCCAAGACCGGGGGCTCGATCGCTTTGAAGTGGAAAGAAGGCAGAACGACATTGGCCCGAATGCGATTGATGTGTGGAGTGACCCAGGACCGCTGAAGCGATTCCTGTCACAGTTTCAGCGATCTCTTGTCGACATCCTGTTGGCAGCAGGTGCATGTTACCATGCTGCGGATTGAGTGGTTCGATGCGTCCGTCATATTCGGAGTCGTGTTGGTCAAGTCGCTCATCATGTTGGCGGCGAACTTGGCGAGCATTACCTCGCGTGGCGACTAGCCAAACGTACGGGGCGCCCGGTGTTTATTGTCCTAGGTGGCTAGTCCCTCGGTTGGAACGCTTTGGCCTAATCGACTACTTTGAGCGAACGATTGCTTCGGATGCTATCGGTACCATGAAACCTGATCCGGCGGCATACCGATGCATCGTGGCACATGTTTCCAATCCCGCATTGGCCGTGTCCGTGGACGACCGAACTCGCAACGTGGCTGCTGCCGCCAGTTTGGGGCTCAAGACTGTACAAGCAACAATCGAACCTCCATGGATTCGGATGGTGAACCACGCACTGGGACTGACTTAAGACGTTGATCGAAATGCTGGGCACGCTTGTATACGACCTGATGATCATTCTCTCGGCCGGCCTGATTGCAGGTTTGGTATGCCGTTGGCTGCGCATTTCTGTGCTGATCGGGTATTTGGCTGTTGGCACGCTTCTTGGCAAGGGAGCGCTGGGTTGGGTTAGCGACGAACAGCATGAAATTGAATACATCGCTGAAGCAGGTGTGTTTCTGCTATTGTTCTCAATTGGATTGGAGTTCTCGCTCGACGAACTTGGGCGGCTTGGTCGCAACTTGGCTATTGGTGGCAGCATACAAATGCTGTTAGTCGCGCTGCCTGTCGGCGCCATTCTGTTGGCGATCGGTCTGGAATGGCAACCAGCGGTCTTAATTTCATCAGCTGTCTCGTTTAGCTCGACTGTGCTGGTGTTTAAAGCATTGGCGGAGTGGGGACATTCGAGCCTGCCGCACGGCCGCCGTGCGATTGGGATCTTACTGTTCCAGGATGCTGCCCTGATCCCGCTTCTTCTACTCGTTCCACTTCTGACCGATACAGGCAATTCGGCTGGTCCCCTCCAGTACATCGTGCTGGCCATCACGTCCATTTTGTTTGTCGTCGCCGTTGTCGTTTTGAGGCAATTGCTCGCGAAGTGGGTCGTTCCGATATTTGCCAGCTATCGTAGCCCAGACCTCGTTGTTCTTTTTGCTCTCGTCTTGCTGGGGGGAGTAACTCTGGGGGCCTACAGTGTCGGGCTACCGCCGGCTATTGGGGCATTTGCTGCCGGGCTCGCATTCAGTGGCAATCCATGGACGAAGCAGATCGATGCGCTCATCCTACCGTTCCGCGAGACATTCGCGGCAGTTTTCTTTGTCAGCCTCGGCTTAATTTTCGATGTTCGCTTTCTGTTGGACGAGCCGCTTTTCACGTTTGCCTGTTTTGCCTGCCTGCTCACCATCAAGAGCGTGGCGGGAACGATCGCGATTCGAATGACCGGGCTTCGCTGGCGATCGGCGGCAGGGATGGGAATTGGTTTAGCGCACGTTGGCGAGTTCGCATTCGTTTTGGTGCTGATGGGGTGGGAAGCCGGGGTCATCGCCGAGTCCGACTATCAGAGAATCGTTGCGCTTGCGATTGGCTCGCTGATACTGACACCGCCGCTTCTCAAGGCTGGATTGGGCTGGACACAGTTATCTGACGATCAAGGCATGGAGCTATCCGAAAACCAAGGGATGGTCCCCATTGGCAAAGGAGCAATCGTTATTGGATCGGGACCGATTGGCTGTCAGGCTGCATCGTGGCTGGAGACTGCCGGAAAGGATGTATGTTTGGTCGACCTGAGCCCAGTCAATCTGCATCCGTTCGCTCAGCAAGGCATTCGCACGGTTGCCGGCGATGCAACCGATCGAGAGGTTCTCAATCGAGCCGACATTGACGAAGCTTCGATCGTTGTCATTTGCATTCCTGACGATGACGCAGCGGTTCAGATTGTACGGGAATTACGGACAACGAACTCAACCGCATTCGTGCTCGTTCGTTGCCGTTACCAAGCCAACATCGGAGCGCTTTCGAATTCTGGTGCAAACCACGTCGTTAGTGAAGAAGCCGTAGCGGGCGATGCAATCATTCGATTGCTTACCGACGTTGACGCGGGCTGACCATCGAGTCACGAGTTCGCCGAGAACGAATGAGAGAACTCAGCATCGAAATGGCCGTTGCCGGTGAATCCTCGCCGATCACTTTTCGATCGCTAGATTTGTTTCGCGTCATCTGCGAAGACTGACCATTCGGACTATTCATGCCGCATTCTCCCTGATGTGGAATCGCGTTGTTCAATCTCGAAGTCCCACACCGCGCGTCGTAATGGGTGTTTCGAAATTCGCACTCTTAAAGTCGGTTTCCGCTCGAGCATCAATTCTCCAACCGATCTTGCTCGTATCATCCTGAGACAAAATCTGGCCGTCACCACCGGCCTTGTCGGCTCCAGACGTCGTTTGGATGCGACATGACGTCACTGGGCGTTACTGATGGGGTGTCTATAAATGTTGCATCGGACACCGTGCGGTCGTCGGAAATTGCCGATCAGTTCTAGTTTTGGGCAGAAAACCATGGGTGAAGATGCCACAAACCAAACCACACTCGTCCTTGGGGCGACAGGAAGCATTGGCTCGGCCATTTGCCGGCGCCTGATTTTGCGTGGGAATCGAGTTTTGGCTGCCGGTCGCAACTTGGCAAGGCTCGACCAGCTGTCTTCCGAATTGGGATGCGACACTGTCAACGTCGATGCCGACGATATGACGACGATTGAGCACGCTGTCGATCGAACTGCTGAACTGTATGGACGAATCGATGGCGTCGCGAACTGCATCGGCACAATTCTGCTCAAGCCGGCCCATTCGACCAGCGACGACGAGTGGGCACAGACGTTGGCCGCGAATTTGACCTCTGCATTCGTTGCTGTGCGTGCCGCAGCGAAACGAATGCGGAAAGAGGGGGGATCAATTGTGCTCGTTTCGTCGGCGGCAGCACGTATTGGATTACCCAATCATGAAGCCATTGCTGCAGCAAAAGCGGGAATAATCGGTCTGACAATTTCTGCTGCTGCGAGTTACGCAAGCCGCGGAATTCGCGTGAACGCCGTCGCACCGGGATTGGTCAAATCGAATATGACGCGTCGACTTTGGGAAACAGAGGCGGCGGAAGAAAACTCGATTGCGATGCACGCGATGGGTCGACTGGGCGAACCCGATGAGGTCGCGTCGGCGATCGAGTGGTGTTTGAACACCGAGCAGACTTGGGTGACGGGTCAGGTGATAGGTGTCGATGGTGGATTAAGCTCGGTATTGCCGCGAACACGCACACGTGGTTGAGTAAAAAGGACGGATGATTCCAAATTTGGCGGCAATCGATTGATCGGGAGCCGGGCATCGATCAATGGCTCCGTTGCTATGGAAAAACAGGCCGCACATGAAGATTGTTCTCCTCATTCAGCTGTTTACGACGTTGTTTATGGTCGGTCTCATTTGGTTCGTGCAGATCGTGCACTATCCACTGTTTGCCCAGGTTGGGAATCAGGAATTCACGAACTACGAACGGCGACATCAGCGGTTGACCACCTGGGTGGTTGGCCCAATCATGTTGCTCGAGTTGACGAGCGCCCTCGGGCTATTCCTCTTCATTCATGAAGGTGTGCCGCTGTCTTATGCCTGGACGGGCATCGTGTTATTGGGATTGATTTGGTTGTCGACTTTGATCTTACAAGTGCCCGTCCATGAGAGAATGGCCAGCGGGTTCTCCGAGAGCGATCATGCCTGGCTTTTGAATAGTAACTGGCTGCGCACGATTGCTTGGACGGCACGGGCCGGCCTCATCCTCTCACTGACGATTCAAATGCTATGAAAGCGTGGCCGCGCATGATCAAGTTTGTCGGCAGTGTGGCGCTCATTCGCCATCCAGAGCTTCTAGAAGAGAAGTGGCTTGCCAGATGGAACGAGCGCGAGCAAAGCTTCGGTTTCGTCATCGCCGAGCGTCTGGAAGGGGAATCATATCGCGCATGCGTTGATCGACAGGTCTCATCGACGCTGCGGTTGCGTCGTGGCAGAGATTACATTGTTTCGAGCGTGCCGCGACTGCACCTGGACCTTCCCCCGGGATCTGTTGACGAAGCCGATGAGACGTTTTATGTGTTGGAGTTTTACGTCGTTGACCTCTATGGTGCCGCCGCACTTGTCACGGTCGACAACGATGCCACGAATCGCTGGCTGACGGCGAGGGAGTTACTTTCCGGGACGGCAATCGACGGCGGAAAGATTGAAAGTCGGCTGGTTACACTGCTTCGACGATTCGAAGTCTTTTCAGCCGAGCTATGGAGAACAACATGATCTGCAAGCTTGCAACCGACTCCATTGGCTAGCGATACATGCGCAATCTCATCATTGCTCTCGGTGACCAGCTCGACCGGCACTCCTCGGCGTTCGATGGTTTCGACGATGAAGCCGATTGCGTCTGGATGGCTGAGATTGAGGAGGAAGCGAGCTACGTTTGGTGTCACAAGCTCCGCATTGCCTACTTTTTCTCGGCCATGCGACATTTCCGCAACGATTTGATCGGAAGCGGAAAGCGTGTTGAGTATCACGAGCTTCAACCACGGCCGTCGAAAGACCGTGGCAAGACGTTCGGAGAAGTTTTGCGCAACGATGTACGACGATTGAAACCGGAGAAACTAATCGTCGTCGAGCCGGGCGACCTCCGCGTTTTCGAGCACCTGCAGGAAGCCGCCGATGAATTGAAGATCGCGTTGGAGGTCCGAAAAGATCGTCACTTTTATTGCTCGATCGAAGAGTTTGGTGAGTACGCGGCCGGTCGGAAGAATCTATTGTTAGAGTACTTTTATCGGACAATGCGGAAGAAACACGATGTGTTAATGGACGGGAGCGATCCGGTCGGCGGCCAATGGAACTTCGACCGCGACAATCGTGAGAGCTTTGGTCGAGACGGGCCAATCGATGTGCCGCCCCCCAAGAGATTCCGCGTCGATGCTGTGACAAAAAGCGTACTCGAATTGGTCGAAGCACGGTTCGCTGATCATCCCGGGAATTTGAACCACTTTGCGTTGCCGGTCACGCGCCGCCAAGCCAAGGCATTTCTTACGCGATTTGTCGAGCACGTTCTCCCGAACTTCGGTCGCTGGGAGGATGCCATGTGGACTGATGAACCGTTCCTATATCACTCTCGATTGTCGGCACCACTCAACTTGAAATTGCTCAATCCAAGGGAATGCGTTGCCGCTGCTGTCGACGCTTATCACATCGGCCGTGTGCGCTTGAACAGCGTCGAAGGGTTTGTGCGGCAAATCCTGGGGTGGCGAGAATTCATTCGTGGTGTGTATTGGCTGAAGATGCCGGAGTATCTCGAATTGAATTATCTTGAACAGAAAGCGGATGCTCCGTCTTTCTTCTGGGACGGCGAAACCGACATGCAGTGCATCCGCAATTCGATGCAGCACGTTCTCAATCACGGTTACGCGCACCACATTCATCGGCTGATGGTATTGGGCAATTTTGCTCTGCTGTGGGGCGTCGATCCGCGCAAGTTTCACGAGTGGCATATGGCAATGTATGTTGATGCCGTCGACTGGGCTTCGCTCCCCAACACGCTGGGGATGAGTCAATTCGGCGATGGCGGTGTCGTGGGAACGAAGCCGTATTGTTCGAGTGGCAATTACATCAACAAGATGAGCAATTTTTGCTCCGGCTGTCGTTATGACTATAAGCAGCGAGTCGGCGAGGAGGCGTGCCCGTTTACGACGCTTTACTGGGAGTTCCTGGATCGCCAATTTGAGCGGCTGCGGCACAATGCGCGGATGAAGTTTCCAATCAAGAACGTCGAGCGATTGCGGGACGATGGCGAAGAAATCGAAGCCATTCGGAAGCAGGCGAGAGGACTACGAAAGCAATGGAGCTAAATATGCACGCACAGCCGTCTGAGCATCATCGCTTTTCAGATTTGCGCTCACGACCCTAGCAGCCGAGACGACGTGACGGTGCCTTCGATGAGGTTTCCGATGGTGCGAAATGTATTTCGCACTGTTGGAAAGATTCAGCGGGAGTGGATGGGAATCGAACCCACCCGGCGACTTTTCAGCCGCCACACTGGGTTTGAAGCCCAGGGCGGTCACCAGATCCGCGTACACTCCCGAAAAGTGCCACTGTCGCTAACATGTGGATCGCACAATTACTTATCAAAATATCAGTTAAAGCCCGTCGCCAAGCATCTGCCTGAGATTGACAGTAACAGTTACCCAAAAGGTTTGCTTAGGGGGCACTCAAAGGCCCTAGAAATCGGGGATCGAAGTCCATCAAAATACGGCTTCGTCATCGTAATTGCGAGACAAACCAGCCGCTCCGGTCGCAGGGAACACTGGAATCCAATGTATCATCTTGTCGTGGTCAGTGTATTTCGCCCCGCTTGAACGAATTCGGTCGTCCGTTTTCGACCTTCATCGTTGAAAGGATGCCAGACGTTGAATAGTCTGTACATGTGGTGAATTATACTCCTGCCGGACCCGGAAAGGGGATCAGATGTCGATCGTCATTCGCAAACTCCTAACGTCGCTGTCTGTCTTCAGTCTCGTGGTGGGAAGTGCCGTCACGCTACAGGCTTGTTCCGTTCCGGTTTTTCGATACGCGCTGGAGCGCTGGCCGAACGATCCCTACGAAGCGTTCGTTTTTCACCGGGGAGAACTATCGGCTGATCAACAGGCCTTGGTCGACAAACTAGGTGCCGATGGATTGGCTGGGCAACTTTCTGCCAATATCCGCCCGCATTTGATTAACTTGGACGACGATCCCGAACCACAGCTTGTCGAGCTGTGGGAAGAACAGAATGTCGATACGCTACCCTGGATCGTGGTGAAGTATCCGAGGATTACCCGCCTACAGGCGAATGCCTGTTCGCTGCCATTAGAAGATTCTGAACTTCGTCGATTGCTCGATTCTCCCGTGCGGCAGGAAATCGCGCGCAAGCTAATCGATGGTGAAACATCGGTATGGCTGTTTTTGGATTCGGGTGATGCTCAGCAGGATGACCCGGCATTCGAATTACTCAAACAAGAATTGGCAAAACTCGAACTGTCGCTGAAGTTGCCGGAAATTGCCGAAGAGGATATTGCGCAGGGTCTGGTTTCGGTCGATCCCGAGGAATTGCAAATTGGTTTTTCGGCGATTCGTCTTTCTCGCGACAACCCTGCGGAAAAGTATTTCATTGACATGTTGCTCGGGTCAGAACCGGAAGTTCCCGACCTGCCGAGTTTGCGAGAGGTCAACGAACCGATGGCGTTCCCCATGTTTGGTCGTGGGCGGGCGTTGTACGCACTGGTCGGTGCAGGCATTAACGAGGAAATGGTCAAAGATGCGGGGAGCCATCTGACCGGTCCGTGCACCTGTACCGTCAAGGAACAAAACCCAGGTACTGATATGTTGACGGCTGTTGCTTGGGACCAACTTGTTCAGCCTGCCACCGAAGTCGATATGGTTCTGCCACCGCTGTCAGGGCTGTCCAGCTATTCGCAGGTCGATGAGCCGCAAGACGCAGCGACTCAGGTGGCAGTCGCCAATGTGTCGGAGATCACCGATGCTATTGAGCCATCTGACGCCGACGTGACGACAGAGTCGGCAATTGCAACGACAACGGAAGCGATGACCTCCTCGAGCAATGCAGCGGTGGCTGAAGCTCCCGCACCGGCCGGTGGACTGGCGCGGAATCTATCGCTCGTCGCAGTGCTGGCTGTGGGAGCAGTCGTCGTTGTCAGCTTGCTAATGGTATCCTGGAAGAATTGAAGTTCTAGTTCAGGCGCTTTCTGGTTCAACGGAGACTCGTGATGAGCGTTTTTCGGTTGATTCTTCGCGAAGTTGTGCATCGACGTACAAATTTTCTGTTGGTGCTGGCTGCAGACACAATTGCTGTCGCTTGTCTGATTGGTGCGATGACCTTGTTGTCGGCCGACGACATCCGGACGACGGAGATCTTGCAGCAGCGTCAGGAAGAGGTTGATGCAGCAGGCAAAGCGTTGGAAGACGAAATTCGAAAGAGTATGACGAAACTCGGCTTCAATATTCTCATTTTGCCCGGGAACCAAGATCTGCACGAGTTTCACACGCGCGGCACGCTTTCTGAAACAATGCCCGAAGAGTTTGTCAACCGGTTGGCTGAGTCGAGCATTGTGACGGTGAACCACTTGCTGCCGCAGGTCACAAGTCATGTGGAATGGCCGGAACGCGAGGTGGAGGTGATTTTGGTCGGGACGCGCGGCGAAGTACCGATCATGCATCGCGATCCCAAGAAGCCGTTGCTGGAACAAGTGCCTCCGGGCCAAATGGTGGTTGGATTCGAGGTTCAGAAAAAGCTCAATCTTTCCAAGGGGGACGAAGTTACATTTCGCGGGAAAAAGTACACCATCAGTGAAACGCATGCCCAGCGGGGCACTTCCGATGACAGTACAGTTTGGGTTCATTTGACCGAGGCCCAGGAATTGCTGGGGATGCAGAATTTGATCAATGCCATCTTGGCATTGGAATGCAATTGCGCAGCGCAGGATCGTGTCGCTGAAATTCGCGACGAGATTGCGAAGATCTTGCCCGGTACGCAAATTATGGAAGTCGGACCACCGGCGTTGGCACGTGCCGAGGCAAGAAATCGCGCCAAGAAAGAAGCCGAGGAGGCGAAAGCACGCGAGGAAATCAGTCGTGCGCAACAGCAGCAGCAGCGCGAGGCCTTTGCGGCGATCTTAGTGCCATTGGTCATTATCGCATGTGCAGTTTCCATTGGATTGTTGACGTTGACAAACGTTCGACAACGAACTGCAGAAATCGGAATTCTGCGAGCTATCGGGCTGCGGTCGTTGCAGATTATGGCAATCTTCCTGGGCAAGTCATTGTTGATCGGTTTGTTAGGGGCCGGATTGGGATATCTGTTGGGATTTGTCATTGGAGTTGCCGGCGGAGAACTCCCGGCGAGTTGGGAAACCGCCACCTTGCTGTTTGATCCAGCGACGCTGGTCGCAGCTTTAATCTTGGCACCGTGTCTTTCCGGCATTGCCAGTTGGATTCCGTCAATGCTGGCTGCACGCCAGGATCCGGCGCTGGTCTTACAAGAGGTTTGAGCGTCGGCATGCTTTTAGACGCGGACAACATTTCCAAAACCTATCGTGGCAGCGTTCGTGAAGTACGCGCTTTGGAGAACGTGTCGGTTGCGGTTGACGCCGGCGAATTTGTCGCCGTTTGCGGACCGAGTGGATGCGGGAAGACCACGCTGCTACTCGTTGCGGGAGGCCTTTTGGCGCCAGACGGCGGTACCGTGCAAATCGGCGGCAAGGATCCTTACGCGATTCCAGCAAATGAACGCGCGTTATTTCGGGGAGCGAATGTGGGATTCGTTTTTCAGCAATTCCACCTCATCCCGTACCTCAGCGTCATCGAGAATGTCTTGGCACCCGCGATCGCCGTGGGTGGGGAAGATCGTCGTGAGCGAGCAGAGCATCTGATCAGTCATTTCGGCATGACTGATCGAATGCATCATCTTCCCGGTCAATTAAGTACGGGAGAACGGCAGCGCGCTGCTTTGGCGCGGGCCCTGCTCAACAAGCCGAAGCTGCTTTTGGCAGACGAGCCGACTGGAAACTTGGATCAAGAAAACGCGGAAGCCGTTCTGAAGTACCTGGCAGAATTCGCTGCGGATGGCGGGGGAGTTCTTATGGTCTCCCATGACGATGCGGCAGTGCAATTCGCCCAACGCTCAGTCCGGATTCACGCGGGTCAGTTGGTAACAGCCTGATTCTCCTGTTGCTGTTACGACGCAACTGCCGAGCGACTGCCAATCGATTGGATTTTCCGGCGCAATTGGCTTAGTATCGAAGTATTCCGCTGAGCTGGACGCGATTTGGAGAATTGCTCCATGCTGTGGTTGGAACGTCCGACGCTCACGATGAAATGGTACGGGCTGCAACACCGTTATCAGGCCATTCGTTCCCGCGTGGGGGTCGTGCATCAGCGGGTAACGAAATCTTTGTCATGACGAACCGACATCAGCTTGGATAGGGAAACAATATGGCGTGGAGCGACAACAGGCGTGGCGCGGCGAATAATCTAGCGGTATTGGTTGTTGGGTCGTTGGTGTTGCTTGCAGGGCTGCTGTTTGTAATGACCCGTATGTCGCAACCTCCGAGTGCTGGGGGAACGACAAATGGTGAATCATTATTTGTCTATTGCGCCGCCGGAATTCGCCCGGCTGTCGAACAAGTCGCCAAAGAATACGAACGAGAATACGGCGTTAACGTCCAATTGCAGTATGGCGGCTCGAATACGCTGCTCAATCAAATTCAAGTCGTTAAGACCGGAGATTTGTACATTGCGGCAGACGATAGTTATATCGAGCTGGCACGGCAGAATGGTCTGGTCAAAGAGGAGTTTGCCTTAGCGTTAATGCGTCCTGTCATTGCCGTGAAAAAAGGAAATGCGAAGCAAATCGACTCCATTTCCGATTTGACGCAAGGAAGGACTCGCGTGTCCTTGGGCAATCCCGACCAAGCGGCTATCGGGAAAGCCGTGAAGAAGTTGCTTACCGAATCGGGGCAGTGGAGCGATCTTGAGAAAAACGTCGAAGAGAACGGTGTTTTCAAACCGACCGTTCCGGAAATCGCCAACGACGTCGCGATCGGTTCGGTTGACGCAAGCATCATTTGGGATGCGACCGCTCGCCAATACCAGGAATTGAAAGCGATTCGCACGCCGGAACTCGATAACGGAACAGTGCACGTGTCCCTAGGTGTGTTGTCGGAAAGTAAACATCCGACCGCAGCACTGCGGTTTGCACGCTATTTGTCTGCGCGCGACAAAGGCCTGGCTGTATTTGAAGAACTGGGCTTCGAAACCATTGAAGGCGATGTCTGGTCGGAGTCGCCGGAATTGACATTTTTTGTCGGATCAGTGAATCGGCGTGCGGTCGAGCCTGTGATTCAAGCGTTTGAGAAACGCGAGGGGATTCGTGTGAACACGGTTTACAATGGATGTGGCATCCTGACCGCCCAAATGCGGACGATTCTCGACCAGCAGCAGGGGGGAGGCTTTCCCGATAGTTACATGGCCTGTGACGTGTACTATCTCGAAACGGTTAAAGAACTGTTTCAAGACGGTGTCAATGTCTCTGACACGCAAGTCGTGATTGCCGTTGAAAAAGGGAATCCCAAAAACATTCAAAGTCTCAGCGACTTGGCCCGCCCCGGTATTCGCATCGCCGTTGGCCAGCCGGATCAATGCACGATTGGTGTACTAACACGGCAGCTTCTTCAGGCAGAAAACCTTCTCGACCCGGTGATGGAGAACGTCGTCACGCAAACGGCAACTTCGGCGCTATTAGTCCCGAGCGTGACGACCGGTTCGGTCGACGCGGTTTTGGCCTATCAAACCGATACACTCGCAGAGACGGAAAAGATCGATGTCATATCGGTTGATTCACCGGCGGCTTTGGCGATACAGCCCTTCAGCATTGCTCGCAACAGTCAACAAAAACACCTGTCTCAACGTCTGTTCCGCGCGATTAGCGACGCCAAGCAGTCGTTTGAAACGGCTGGATTTCGTTGGCGACTCGATGGAACGCAAGCGTCTGATTCACTTCCATTGCAAAAGCCAGCGGGTTCGGATTCGTAATGAGTGAAGTTGCCACGATAACGTCATCGCCTGACTCTGCGACTCCCCCCAAGCACCATTCCGATGTTCCGTTCTTCGTCATTCTGAGCGTCATTGGCGGGACCTATGTCGTGTTGTTGGTGTTGTTGCTCGTTGCCGACATTGCGTATATGGTTCAGGCCGATACCACAGCATACACCTTACCGGCTGCATTCGAGCCGATTCGGCCAATGCTTAAGCCGGTCCTACCGATTCTGGAGGCTTTTAATAAGCCTGAGATTCGATACTCGATTAATCTCAGCCTGCTTTCGTGTACGGCGACTGCCATCTTGGCGCTGTGGGTGGCGATACCAATCGGCTACCTGCTTTCACGGTACGAATTCCCCGGGCGGCATTTGTTGGATGCCACTTTGGACATCCCCATTGTTCTGCCTCCACTTGTTGTTGGATTGAGCTTGCTGATTCTGTTCCAGTTTCCGCCGTTCAATGCGACCAGCGAATGGGTTGTTTACAAGATTCCGGCGGTTATTCTGGCGCAGTTTATGGTGGCGGCAGCGTTTGCCGTGCGAACGATGCGTCAAACTTTCGATCAAATCGACAGTCGTCGGGAGCAAGTGGCGCTCACGCTCGGTTGTAGTCGTGCGCAAGCGTTTGGAATGGTCGTTCTGCCTGAGGCCAAGAGAGGGATCCTCACGGCAGGGACGCTTGCCTGGGCGCGAGCATTGGGGGAGTTCGGTCCGCTGTTGATCTTCGCAGGGGCCACACGTAACAAGACTGAAGTTTTATCCACGACCGTCTTTTTGGAATTGAGTATTGGAAACTTGAAGGCGGCGGTGGCGGTCTCACTGATTATGGTGATGGCTGCAATTATCGTTCTGGTTGTGGCGCGTACCTGGGGAACGCGGACATAAGTCGATCGATTCAAAACGTGAGCTGCCAGCGACGCGTCGGAGTCTCAGCTAATGAATGTCACAGTGGAGTATGCAGCACAGGTCAAACGAGCAACCGGGATCAGCAGGGAGACTGTGGAGTTGGTGAACGGCGAAACGCTCAAGGATCTCATCCCGATGCTGACCGAGCGACATGGTGACGAGTTTCACGCTCTGTTGATGGAAGAATCGGGAAAGTTGCAGCCATCGATTCTGCTGTTCATCGGTGATGAGCAGGTCGATTGGGACGAGTCCCGAAAACTGACCGACCGCGATGTTGTGACGTTTCTCTCTCCGATCTCTGGTGGATAGCGATGCCTCTGGGAATTCCGCTGACCGACGAAGAGCGTGCAGTTTACGAATGGCAGATTTGGGTACCAGGGTTTGGTGAGGCCGGTCAAGAACGGTTGAAGTCGGCATCGGTACTAGTCTCCCGTTGTGGAGGATTGGGAAGTGTCGTTGCGTACGAACTAGCCGCTGCCGGTGTCGGCAAAATGGTGATTGCCCACGCAGGAAATGTGAAGCCCAGCGATTTGAATCGGCAGTTGCTTATGACGCACGATTGGCTCGGCAAGCCACGCGTTGAATCTGCCAAAAGGCGGCTAAATGACTTGAACCCTCGTTTAGAGATCGTGACCGTTCCCGAGAATATCAACGAATCGAACGCCGCTGAGATCGTCGAACAAGTCGACCTGATTGTCGATTGCGCCCCGCTATTCAACGAACGATATTGCATGAATCGTGAAGCGGTCAGACAGCGCAAACCTCTGGTGGAATGTGCGATGTACGATCTCGAGGCCCAACTGACCACAATTGTCCCAGGTCAAACACCGTGCCTGGCCTGTCTGTACCCGGATGATCCCCCAGCTTGGAAACGGGAATTTCCGGTATTTGGTGCCGTTTCCGGTACGGTGGGATGCCTCGGTGCCATGGAAGCACTTAAGCTGTTGGGCGAATTTGGTGAGCCCTTGACCGGGGAACTACTGACGATGGATTTGCGAGACATGACGTTCCGTACACGCAAGCTTCGCCGTAACCAGGACTGTCATGTTTGTGGGAGCCTCTGAATACGCGAAATACTGCGACGCGTCATACCGGTCAGGCAATACTCGAAAGGTTTGTTTTTTCTTGTGGGCGATTCTGGCTCGTGGGAGCCAGTTGTCAGTGAACAAGACGCGATCGTCGCGGCCACAAGTCAGCGCAGTGCGCGTAGCCCGTCCGTCACAACGAAGGATGCGTTTCAGACCATTACGGCAACTGCGTTGATCCCATGAGATACCGATCGCATTCACGGGCCGCCTCTCGTCCTTCGTTAATGGCCCAAACGATCAGGCTTTGCCCTCGGCGGCAGTCTCCCGATGCGAAAACACCGTCGATATTCGTCGCGTACTTACCGTACTCGGCCTGAAAATTGGAGCGTGAATCTGTCGAGACTCCAAGTTGCTCGGCGATGATCTGTTCAGGACCGAGAAACCCCATCGCGAGAAAGACCAGATCGACCTCGAAAGTTTGCTCGGTTCCCGGAACGCGACTAAACGGCGGTCCATCGGGAGTCGGCTTTGACCAATCGACTTCGCATGCCTTCAATGCTTTAAGATTTCCATCGTCATCGCCGATGAACTCGGTGGTTTCGATCTGGAACAGCCGGGGATCCTTGCCAAACTTTGCGGCGGCTTCCGCATGGCCGTAATCCACGCGAAAGATTCTGGGCCACTGCGGCCAGGGGTTGTTGGCCGCCCGCTCGTCAGGTGGCTCATTGACAATTTCGAAGTTAATCAGACTATTGCATCCGTGACGCATGGCAGTCCCAAGGCAGTCGGTCCCGGTATCGCCTCCACCGATCACAATGACGTTTTTGCCCTTCGCGTTAATGTAGTTGGCGTCTTTGTGGTCGGAATCGAGCAGGCTCTTGGTATTACCATGCAAGAATTCCATTGCAAAATGCACCCCGTTGAGATCACGCCCCGGTACGGGCAGGTCTCGGGGTTTCGTAGCGCCCACACAAAGAATGGTGGCGTCGAACTCTTCCATCAACTGGGTGGCTGGTAGGTCCTTGCCGATTTCAGTGTTCGTGACAAACTGGACGCCTTCCTCAGCCATAAGGTCAACACGTCGCTGTACGATCCACTTTTCCAATTTCATGTTCGGAATGCCATACATTAGCAATCCGCCAATTCGGTCTGAGCGCTCGTAAACCGTGACGTTGTGCCCGGCTTGGTTCAATTGTGCCGCAGCGGCCAATCCTGCTGGCCCCGAACCAACAATGGCCACACTCTTTCCCGTTCGTTTGCTCGGCGGCGATGCCGTAACCCATCCTTCTTTAAAACCGCGGTCGATGATCGATTGCTCGATACTTTTGATGGTGACTGGCGGGTCGGTGATCCCCAGAACACAAGCGCCTTCGCACGGTGCGGGGCAAACACGCCCGGTAAATTCGGGAAAGTTGTTGGTCTTATGCAGCCGATTGAGCGCGTCACGCCAGCGGTCGCGATAGACGAGATCGTTCCACTCTGGAATTAGGTTATTAATCGGGCAACCCGATGCCATATTGGCCATGATTCCGCCGGTATGGCAAAACGGAACGCCACAATCCATGCAGCGCGCGCCTTGTTCCTGCAGTTGGTCGACCGGAAGGTGATCGTGAAACTCGTTCCAGTCAAGGATTCGCAGTGTGGGGTCGCGGTCTTCCGGCAGAGTCCTCTCGAACTCCTTGAACCCGGTTGGCTTACCCATGAGCAGTACTCTCTTTCTCAAAAAGCGTCTTCAATTGACTTAACTCTGAGGTTGGCGAACACGGCGTGCAGCCATCGGAAACACCGACACGCACTGTCGGGCAGACATCGCTTGGCGAATAAGCTCCGACGGCCCGGCCGCGTTCCCCCGGTTGTCACACCGGAGTCGGTTTTTCATCTTGTGCTGCGGCTTCGGCTTCCAGCCGTGCAGCTTCTTCAGCCAACGCTCGTTTATAATCAGTCGGCATGACCTTGCGGAACAACTTCAGCGATTCATCCCAAGCATCGAGAATGTCACTAGCGACGGTTGAGCCAGTGTGGTTCTGATGTTTCTCAATCAGGTCCTTTAATTCGGCAATGTCGTCTTCTGTCTCGACATTCTCCAGCTCGACCATCTCTAAGTTGCAATTGGCAAGGAACTGATTGTCTGGGTCGTAAACATAAGCAATCCCGCCGGACATTCCGGCTGCAAAGTTTCGTCCCGTCGGACCGAGAATGACAGCACGGCCGCCAGTCATGTACTCACAGGCGTGATCGCCGACTCCTTCGATGACGGCTCGCGCCCCCGAGTTTCGCACGCAGAATCGTTCTGCTGCAACACCTCGGAAAAATGCTTCGCCTTGGACTGCGCCGTAGAGCGCAACGTTTCCGATAATGATGTTGTCTTCCGGCTTAAAAGTGGAAACTTTGGGTGGGTAAACGATGATTCGGCCACCGGAAAGCCCTTTTCCGGTGTAATCGTTCGCGTCGCCTTCCACTTCCAGTGTGATACCGTGGGCCAGCCAAGCCCCCAAACTTTGCCCCGCGGAGCCATTGAATTTGAGCCGGATCGTTTCGTCGGGTAACCCTCCCGGTCCATGGGCTTTGGAAACTTCATGACTGAGAGTCGTGCCGGCGGCTCGATCGATATTCTGAATCGGAAGCTCATGCCGAACCGGTTTCTGATCTTGAATCGCCGGTTGGCAAAGTTGAATGAGCTTGTTGTCCAAAACCTCGGAGAGGCCGTGATCCTGATCGCGGTTACAGAACACCGACACGTTTTCGTGCGGCTTCTTTGCCGGCGTGAGGAGCAACGATAGATCAATGCCCTTGGCCTTCCAGTGGTCGATGGCGTCGTCCACTTTGAGCTTGTCGACTCGGCCGACCATCTCATCGATCGTGCGGAAACCGAGTTGGGCCATGATCTCACGAGCTTCCTCGGCGACCATGAACAGGTAATTGACAACGTGTTCGGGTTTTCCCTCGAATTTCTTACGCAGTTCAGGGTCCTGCGTTGCAATTCCAACCGGACATGTATTGAGATGGCATTTGCGCATCATGATACAGCCCAAGGTAATAAGCGGTGCCGTCGAAAAGCCGTATTCTTCCGCTCCGAGCAAGGTTGCAACGACGACATCGCGGCCGGTCTTCAATTGGCCGTCCGTTTGGAGGCGAACCCGACTGCGAAGGTCGTTCATGACCAGCGTCTGGTGCGTTTCGGCGATCCCCAATTCCCACGGTAACCCGGCATGCTTAATACTCGTCAACGGCGAGGCTCCGGTGCCGCCCTCTGTGCCGGAGATCAGAATGTTGTCGGCGTGCCCTTTGGCAACTCCGGCTGCGATCGTTCCGACACCGACTTCGGAGACCAACTTCACGCTAATCCGAGCCTGCGGATTTGCATTTTTCAGATCGAAGATCAACTGGGCGAGATCCTCGATCGAATAAATGTCGTGATGTGGGGGAGGGCTGATCAACCCAACGCCCGGGGTCGAATGCCGCGTCGCCGCGATAATTCGATCGACCTTGTGACCGGGAAGTTCACCACCTTCGCCCGGCTTTGCTCCCTGGGCAATCTTGATCTGAAGTTCGTCCGCGTTGGTCAAATACCAGCTTGTGACACCAAACCGCCCGGAGGCAACCTGCTTGATCGAGGACCGTTTCGAATCGCCATTGGGAAGGGGTTCGAATCGCTTGTAGTCCTCTCCGCCTTCGCCGGTGTTGCTCTTTCCACCGAGTCGGTTCATGGCAATCGCGAGACTTTCGTGTGACTCGGCAGAGATCGACCCATAACTCATCGCACCGGTGCAAAATCGCTTAACAATTTCCGAGGCCGGTTCGACATCTTCCAACGGGATCGATTCGGTTTCGTGAAATTGGAGCAGTCCCCGCAGATAGCATTCGCGGTTCGATTGTTCGTTAACGAGTTGACTGAAGCGCTCATAAGCCTTGCGATCGTTGCCACGTGCGGCTTGCTGCACTTCGGCAATCGTGTAGGGATTCCACGCATGCTTTTCGCCGGATTTGCGCCAGTGAAATTCTCCCGGATTGGACAGCAACCGGCCCGTTGATTGTTCACGTTCCGGAAAACCCAGTTCATGGCGGCGGATCGCCTCTTCGGCGATGACATCAAAACCAACGCCTTTAATGCGGCTGGCAGTGCCAACAAAACAATAGTCGACAACTTCGTCGTTTAAGCCTAACGCCTCAAAGATTTGGGCTCCCTTGTAACTTTGCAGCGTCGAAATGCCCATTTTTCCCATGACTTTGAGCATTCCCTTTTCGACACCCTTGCGGTAGCCCGCAATGATCTTCTCGTCGGTCCAATCCGAATCCAATAACCCGGCTTCTCTTGCCTCGCTCAAAGCTTCGAATGCGACATAGGGATTGATCGCATCGGCCCCATATCCGGTCAGCAAGCAATGGTGATGAACTTCGCGGGCTTCACCCGACTCGAGCACGATGCCAATTCGCGTTCGTAATTCATGCCTCACCAAGTGGTGATGGACGGCCCCGCAGGCGAGAAGTGAACTGACCGGTACACGGTCGGCATTGGTCGCTCGGTCGGATAGGACGATCAAGCTGTCGCCGTCGGTGATGGCCTGTGTGGCTTCCTGGCAGATGCGTTCCAATGCCCAACGCAGCCCCGCGGTTCCCTCGGAGCGGGGATAAGTAATATCAATCGTGCGCGTGCGCCAACCTCGATGGTCGAGGTCCTTAATCGACGCAAGTTCTTCGTTGGTAAGAATGGGATTCGGAACGACCAGTCGGTGGCATTGCTCTGGTGTCGTTTCCAGGATGTTGCCCTCAGGTCCGATATAGCATTCCAAGGACATGATGACTTCTTCGCGAATCGAATCGATCGCGGGATTCGTTACCTGCGCGAACAGCTGCTTGAAGTAGTCGTATAGCAGTCGCGGTTGATCGCTTAGGCAGGCGATGGCCGCGTCATTCCCCATCGAACCGATCGGATCCTTCTTGGCGTGCAGCAATGGGATCAGCATGAATTGCAGTGTTTCCACCGTGTATCCGAACGCCTGCATCTTCTTCAGCAGCCGTTCTTGGTCTATTCTGGGCTGCGAGTCGGCCGCGGGAAGTTCGCTGAGTTGCAATCGCTGTTTTTCCAACCATTCGCCGTACGGTCGCCGCGATGCGACGTCGTTCTTCAACTCTTCGTCGTCAATGATTCGCCCCTGCTCGAAGTCGACCAGAAACATCTTTCCCGGTTGCAATCGTCCTTTGTAGGCGACGTTTGCTGGGTCGATTTCCAGCACTCCGACTTCACTGGCCATGACGACGCGGTCGTCCTTGGTCACATAAAACCGACTGGGCCTCAAACCGTTTCGATCAAGCACAGCCCCAATGTAGTGGCCGTCCGTAAAGGAGATGGACGCAGGGCCATCCCATGGTTCCTGCAATGCCGAATAGTACTCGTAGAAGGCACGCTTGTTTTCCGGCATCGAGTGGTGGTTTTGCCACGCTTCAGGAATCATCATCATGACCGCTTCAGGCAAACTTCGGCCCGCGTGAAGCAGCAACTCCAACGCATTGTCGAAGTTACCAGAGTCGGAACAATGGGGTTCCACGATGGGGAATAGCTTTTTTAGATCGTCGCCGAAGAGGTCGCTTTCCATCACGCCTTGACGGGCGAACATCCAGTTGGAATTACCGCGAAGCGTATTAATCTCTCCGTTGTGTGACATAAAGCGATTCGGCTGCGCCCGATCCCAACTAGGGAACGTGTTCGTGGAGAACCGGGAGTGAACCATCGCCAGGTGGCTTTGGTAGTCGGGATCCTGCAGATCTGGAAAATAAGGGACGACCTGGTGAGTCGAGAGCATTCCCTTATAAATGATGACCTTCGTCGACAGCGAGCAGACATAGAACATCAGCGCTTGCGGTAACTCACCTTCGCGCAGTCGATGGCTGGCGAGCTTACGAATTACAAATAATTGACGCTCAAGCGCTTCTTTATCCAGGCCTTCAGCAGCTTCAATGAAAAGCTGCTCCATGACAGGTTCGCAAAGGCGGGCGGAAGGACCGACATCCGCTTTATCAGGATCTGTCGGAATGGGACGCCAGCCCAGCAATTTTTGCCCTTGGTCGGCAATAATTTGGTTGACCGTTTCCTTGCAGGCTTTTCGTTGCTCGGGATCGGTCGGCAGGAAAACATTCCCCACACCGTATCGTCCGGGCGCCGGCAGTTCGATGCCAAGATCCGCCTGCGCAACCTTCTTGAGGAATTCGAACGGAATCCCCGTCAGCATACCGGCGCCGTCGCCCGTATTCGGCTCGCAGCCGCAGGCACCGCGGTGTTCCATGTGGGTGAGCATTCGTTCCGCGTCGTCGATAATCTGCCGCGAGCGGTGCCCTTTGATGTGTGCCACAAACCCCACTCCGCAGCTGTCATGCTCGAATGTGGGATCGTAAAGTCCATGTTGGGCTGGCAAACCGCCGTTGAGCAGAAGTTCTGCGTCAAACGAATTGCCGTCGTTTTTGAAGTTTTCGCTCATGGCGAACTCTCGTTCCCTTCTTGAGAAGTCATCCCGCCACTCCGATGGAGTCGGTTATGGCGGCAACCTGATCGTTGCTTTTCTGAAAAAGCTGTAATCCGGTCGTTTCCCATTTACGGAGAAACAGCTATTTTTTTGTCTGTTGAGTTATTGTATTGCGGTCAGTGTTGCCATGACCGTTCGATGGAGTTGTCGCGCGACCGGGAGTCTGGCCACCAATATCGGCAATCGGCTTGTCGAAAACCTCGACGTCGTCCAGCAGAAGGTCGACAAACTTTCGCGCTGCTGTCGACAACCTTTTATGCCGCCTGTGGATGACGCCAAGGGGTCGATACCAATCGACGCCATCGACAGGAATCGCCACCAAACTGCCCGATTCGACTTCGCGACGAACAGTGGGAGCCGGAAGTATCGCGATCCCTGATCCGATTTCGACGGCCCGCTTGATGTTTTCGACCGTGTCGAACTCATGAACAATTCTGACGACTATTCCTGCGTTTCGCAACCAGCGGTTCACTTGCCGGCCGATTGTCAGTTCTCTCCGAAATCCCACAAAGTCTTCGCCATTTAGCTGCTCTGTGGAGATGGAGCGATGATCAGCCAATCGGTGGTCCGTTGCGACAATGGCGACCATCTTCTGGTTTTTCCAGTCGATACTGGCGAACTCGCCGCCATCTTTCGGAAAGGAAACGAGGCCTAGGTCTGCATCGTCATTTTGTATTCGACTGTACACTTCGTCTGGGTGGAGGTACTCCAATGACAATTCTGCATCCGGGAACTGCTCGCGGAATCGTCGTACGTAGATGTCCATCTGCAGCAAACCAACAGAATAGATTGCAGCAACACGGACCCGCCCGGTGACCTTGTCCGCCATGCTCAAAATGCTGTCTTCAATCGTTCGAAAAGAATCGAGTAAGTCTCGGCATCCATCGAAATAGACTTCACCCGCTGGGGTCAGTTCGAACGGTCGCTTGGAGCGGTCGATTAGGCTCAGTCCCAGACGTTTTTCCAACATGTGGACAGCCTGGCTGGCCGCGGACTGTGAGACGTTGTTCGCTTTGGCAGCTTCGGAGAAGCTGCGGCGAGTCACGACATCGCAAAATAGCTCGACATTACGCAGGTGCATGGGCAAATTAGTATTAGCATTCTTGATGATTAGTCCAGATTTGCATCGCTATTGCGAATTCAGACAGTCTATGGATTCGAATTGCTCTGGTCAACTTACTGCGGCTTACGACGCGGACGGACTGTTGTCCGCCGAGTGCTGTTATATGTTCAGTAATGCGTTTTGATCTTGGGTGCCGAAGGCTTCGACCGACAACGAGCTTGGGATTCGGGCGATGGCCACAGGCGGATCGAAGGGACTGACACAGGCTGTTCGATTCGGGATGGTCGAATTTGACGACGATCGACACGGCGGAGCCTGAGCAGCCACAAAAAAACCTCTCTCGGTCGACCGAGAGAGGTCATTAATCGTTTTAGAAAGGCTGAAGCTTCAGCGAGCGTTATGCAGCCTCGGCATCCGGTCCGGATTCATCTTCCAGGTCTTCTTCGTCATAGACAAGGTAGAAAATGTTCGTGGACGCTTCTTCGAGATAAGCCTTGATGTTTTCGCTATCGACGGTGGTTATCAATTCGTCCAACGCGGCAACAACTCGATCGACCTCATCACTGGAGATCTCTTCGAATTCTTCGTTTGCTTCGCATTCGGGAGAAACTTCTTCTTCGGGTGAATACAGTTCGTCAGACACAACAACCTCCTTGTTTTCGTGCGAGAATGCAGGACCTTCCGGGTCCCGGAACTGACGGGCAAATCGTTACGAACGGTTTTCGAGGGGAAACAATTCTGAGTAATTCAGTGGGAGCCGAAACGTGGCCTTAAGATCGGACTCTGCGAAATGAAAAATGGGAAATGTGGGGTCAGGGCCTCAAGCCGCTGGTCATCCTCATCGATTCTAATTCAGCTCAAGTAGCCAGGTTGCTATTTCTTTTTCTGGCGTTTTGGTTTCTTTTTTGTTGACGCCGATGTCGAGCTTTTTTTCGACTTGGATTTTGACGTTTTCTTCCCAGAGAAGATGCGGTCCCAGCCGGATGAGAATTTTTCGTTGGAGCCTGTGTGAACTGTGTATCCGGTCATTGAATCTGGATCATCGAGAGCAGGATTTCAGGTCGAATTTGTCAATCTTCGCAGGAGAATCTTACGCTAAACATCCTTCTAAGATTGTCAGAATTTAGCATTTGTGCCCGGATCGTGCCAGACTACTTCCCTCGGCCGATTTTGGGGTCGCCAGCGGCTTTCAAATGATCGGATCTGCCTACTCTGACAGCCCCAATATCTTGCGGATTGCCTGCCAGGGTTGGATGTAAGTGGTGAATGGCAATCCATCTACGGTTGGCTGCTGTTGGCCGGTGATTCCATCGACTGCGGGGCCCGAACTGACGAGGTGTTTGAGTGCCGCCTGCTGCTGATCGGTGTCAAAATCGCCCAGGATGGCGACCTGTTGGCGAATTGCCGCGAGCGCGGCACTGAGTGCCAACGCTCCCCAGTTGCTGGTCCCTCCGATAATCGTCCAGTCGGTGGCAATGCGACATGGGATTTTGCCTCGATGTTTCATTGGGAGGCGAGCATGCAGGTCGAACCACGGTGCGTTCCCCATTCCAATTTCGTTGCCGCCGTCGCCGATTCCAATGCTTACCGCGTGCGGGCAAAATTGGGGCAGCACTTCAAACATGGAATGAATCGTTCCGGCATATTGGTCAATGACATCTCCCCGCATGTTGTGGCAGCGATTCCACGATTGCTGCGGGCACTGCGTGAGGAACTCTTTTCGCAATTCCGACGACAGCGTCCCAATCTGGACGGAATCGCCGGAATGGCTTGGCCCGGCGCGTTCGACCGAAATCAGATGCGACAGCGATTTACCAAATCCATTTTGGAAATAACTCTCGATCCATTCGGACGCGTTGTCTGGAAATGTGACGACATTTGAAATCGGATAACGGTGTGATTGTGCGGTGGTCAGGACGGCATCCTGGCAGAATCGATCTGTCAGGATTTGCGTTGGGATTCCGAGACGTTCCAACGTTTGGGCGAGGACCAACGCACCGGGTGGGCCATCGGTTTCCGCAGCCGGCGGTTGACCATGCGGCACGTAAAACCCGGTTAGAATCGCAACGGAGTGGGCATGGGAGGCGAGATGGGAAGCGGCAGCAGCGAGGTGCCCTGAGAATAGTGGTCCACAATTCGATTCGCTGCTGATAAGTCCCCGTTGCGCAGGATCCCGATGGATGATCTTTTCAAATCTGGCGATGGTCTTGTCCGGCAACTGCGCACCTCTATCGGAAGATTATTCCGCATGCCAGGAAACTCGCCAAGCAACAATGGTACGAATCTGAGAATTCCGAAGTGAATGAACTCCCGTTCGCTGAGCGTTGAGTGCGTACGACTACCTTCCCAGCCATGGGAATGGCCGATTTTGCGGTTTCTTGGTTTCGAGAAATCCTGCAACTCTTCCTCTTTAACGGTTGTCAGTTGCAGCTGTTCTTGACAGAATTTCGAGCGCAACAGTTACCGATCAGGCGAAGTGGAGGTTCCTCCGCCCATCCGGCAGTGCACTTCCCGCTTTTTCATCTGTTCTGCGTGAACGTGGTGTCCGACCTCATCGGTGGCGTCTTTCGAAGTCGCATTTGTCGGAAGGCCGGTGCAGGAAGCACCGTCTTGATGGGGCTTTACAATCTGCCGACTGCGCAAGTTCACGTGCATTGGGGATTGCGATGGCGAAAAAGAAACTAACAACCGAGGAAATTCTCGCTGCCGCTCGCGCGTCTGATTCCGGTGAGAGCGGCTCCGCGCAGTCTGGCGGAGACGCATCAGCAGCCGAGAGTGAAGCTGCGGCGAGCTCGACCGAGACGGCATCGGCTGGAGCTGGGGGCGCAGAAAAGCCAAAGAAGCCGGCTGCCAAACCGTCCTCAACCGCGGATATTCTGGCTGCAGCCCGTTCGCAAGATAAGGGGGGGGATGCATCCCCAAGCGCTCAGGCTGAAAAGCCCGCGGCCAAATCGCCTGCTTCGGCGGCCAAACCGCCGAGTTCGACGGCCGACATCCTCGCGGCAGCTCGTGCTCAGGCAGGTGGCGGCGGTGGTGGAAAAGCTGAAGCGAAAGCGAAGCCAACCGCCAAATCTGCGCCAGCAAAACCTGCGGCGAAATCAGCTCCCTCGGGCGAAAAGCCTTCGGTTGAAGAAATGCTGAAGGCTGTACGGGAAGGTAAGCAATTAA
>JANQRQ010000315.1 GCA_028284485.1 Planctomycetaceae bacterium
GATCCGCGTTGCTGATACTGGCCCATTGGACAGCTTGTTGAACCAATCCGACTATCAGAAACACTGCGAATCGGAGTCGGATTAGCGGGGTCGGTGAACTCAACGTGCCGGCGATCAGCAAATGGCCTTGCAGCGTCGTTGCAATAGACAAGTGCCGGCCCGACGTCCGCTCTTAAACGCCTCAAAATCAGGCCACTGAGGTCTCAGTTGCTTGAATTAATCGATCCGTGTGTCTAAGAAATACGTGACTTTTACGTCGATTGTGCTTCAAACGGGTGGATCAGAATTCGGAACAAGTATCACATTGTCAATGAGATACGGATCGCTTAATTCCCCGAAACTCGTAATGCCCACTTCGAATTCGTGACTTCCCTTGAAGTCGGCACCGGGACGTGGCACGACGTGGTCTGAATTTAAGTCATTCGCATCGTCAAACGCCGATGTCCGGAATGGATTGTCCTGCTGCCCTATTCACCAACTGACTCTGGAGAAACTGAGTGGCGTACTTGTTCAATACTCCACAGCAACAATCGGAAATGTTGCAGACCATTGGTGTTCAGAGTATCGAAAGCTTATTCGATCAAGTTCCCGACAACCTGCAATTGTCGAGACCGCTTGAGCTTCCTCCGCCGATGGGTGAACTCGAACTTCAGTCCTACCTCGAAAGCACCTGCCGGCAAAACCAAGACGGTTCCTCGAATGTCTGCATGATGGGCGGAGGGGCGTACGACCACTTCATTCCGTCAGTTGTTGATGAGATTGCCTCTCGCGGAGAGTTCTACACGGCTTACACCCCGTACCAAGCCGAGGCAAGCCAGGGTAGTCTGCAGGCGTTCTTTGAATACCAAACTCTGATTTGCCAATTGACCGGAATGGAAGTTTCCAATGCCAGTCTTTATGAAGGAGGGACAAGCGTCAGTGAGGCCATTTTCATGGCCATGCGGGTCACCCGACGCCATCAAAAAATTGTTGTCCTCGGATCGGCTCATCCGGAATACCTGCAAGTCATCAGAACGTATCTTAGCCATCTGAATTGCGTGATCGAGGTCATCCCAACACCGAGTGGCGCGGCTGACCTCGAAACGGTCGAAGCCGCATTGGATGAACAGACGGCGTGCCTGGTTGTGCAACATCCGAACTTCTTCGGGTGTCTCGAAGAGGTTCGAGGTTTAACACAGCTGGCCCAGAAAGTTGGCGCACTTTCGGTCGTCGCGTTTGATCCCATTAGCCTCGGCATTCTCGAACGCCCGGGGGAGTACGGCGCTGACATTGCCGTGGCCGAAGGACAGTCGTTGGGAACGCCGCTGCAATTCGGCGGCCCTTACCTGGGAATCCTTGCGTGTAAGGAAAAGTATGTCCGCCAAATGCCTGGGCGGCTGATCGGGCAAACAACCGATCGAAATGGCAATCGCTGTTTCGTTTTGAATCTGCAAGCGCGCGAACAGCACATCCGACGTGAAAAAGCAACCAGTAACATCTGCACCAATCAAGGACTCTTGGCTTTGCGGGCGACGATTTATCTCGCGCTGCTGGGAAAGAATGGTATTCGCCAAGTCGCCGAACTTTGCTGCCGAAAATCGCATTACGCAGCGGAACGGCTCGCTGATATCGACGGTATCGAATTAGCGTTCGATCAGCCATTCTTCAAAGAATTCTGCGTGCGAACGGATGACTCGGCAGCTGCGTTCAGAAATAAAGCATCGACTGCGGGATTCAGCATTGGTCCGAATCTCGATCAGTTTTCAATGCTTGCAGCCGATTCAAAGGCCCCGATTGAACGAAGCAATTTGGTCGCAATCACAGAATGTCGAAGTCGGTCGGAAATCGACCAACTCGCCGACGCATTGAGCGCATCACCACTGCAAGCAGCCAAACAATAAGAGACACATTCCGGACCATGCGAAACGAATCCGCGACACAACTTTTGTTCGAACTCTCAGAACCGGGCCGTCAATCGGCAATTCTGCCGGATGCAGACGTGCCGCAGCGTCCCCTGGAAGAATTGATCCCGGAAGGCTTCTTATCTGAAACCGAGGCTCCGCTTCCAGAACTCGCCGAGCCTGACGTCATCCGACATTTTGTGAATCTGTCGACGACGAATATGTCTGTCGATACGCACTTTTATCCGCTTGGCAGTTGTACGATGAAGTACAACCCCAAGCGCCACGAACGTTTTGCCCGCATGAAAGGCTTGGGCGATATCCATCCCTACGAACAGCAGCCGACTGCAATCCTGTCGATTCTTTACCAATTGCAGACCATGCTTGCTGAAATCTCTGGGCTGCCGGCAGTTTCGCTGCAACCAGCGGCCGGCGCTCAAGGAGAACTTGCCGCATTATTGGTCGCGGCTGCCTATTTCCGTGATCGTGGTGAGCAAAGATCCAAGGTATTCTTTCCCAGCAGCGCGCATGGGACCAATCCTGCGAGCGCCGCTATCGCCGGTTTCGACTGCGTTCAGCTTCAGGCCACTGATAGCGGGCTGGTCGATTTGGAAGATCTCCGGTCACGGTTGGACGAACAAACCGCGGTCTTCATGATCACAAACCCTAACACCCTTGGTTTGTTTGAACCGCAAATCGACAAAATCTCGGAAATGATGCACGATGTCGGGGGGCTCGTTTATATCGACGGCGCCAACATGAACGCGATTCTGGGCATTACGCGTCCTGGCGATTTCGGCGGGGACATGATGCATTATAACGTGCACAAGACCTTCACCGGACCTCATGGAGCCGGAGGCCCTGGAGCCGGCCCCATTGCTGTAAGAGATTTCCTGGCAGATTATCTCCCAGGACCAATTATCGAGAAAACCATCGGTGATGACGGAAAAGACCAATATGAACTGGTTCAACCGTCCAAGTCGATTGGTCGAGTCCGCACCTTCTTCGGCAACGTCGGAATTCTCCTTCGTGGATACTTCTATTTGCGAACGCTTGGTCCCGATGGACTGCGTGCTGTCTCGGAGAACGCCGTTCTGAACGCCAATTATTTGAAGGCACGGCTCGCCGATATCTTGCCGGTGCGACATGGCGAACTTTGTATGCACGAATTCGTCGGCTCCGCCCAATCGATTCAACAGAAATGCGGAGTTTCGGCGATGGATATCGCCAAGCGACTATTGGATTTGGGATTCCATGCCCCGACCGTTTATTTCCCTCTGGTCGTTCCCGAAGCGATGATGATTGAGCCGACGGAAACGGAATCGAAGTCAACTCTCGATGCATTCGCCGATGCGATTCGCCAAATTGTCGAAGAGGACCCGGAATTCCTGCATTCCGCACCACACACGACACCGATCAGCCGCCCCAACGACGTCCAGGCCGCTCGGAATCCTGTCTCGAAGTGGACGCCAACCTGCGATCGATAGTGAGTCAACTGCCGCGGTGTTTTCGATCATGCAAAGCCATCGATCGATTCGTTCGCTCACGATTCCCAGCCGGCATTTGGTACGATCGTTCTACCGCCGTCGACACGGTAGAAGGGATCGAAAATTGAACGGCCGCTTGATCATTGAGAACGAACCATGTCGCGGTACCTGGAACATGGCCGTCGACGAGGTATTGCTGGAATCGGCGATCGAGTACCAAGTTCCGACTGTTCGTCTCTATCAATGGTCGGAAGCGACGGTTTCCCTGGGCTACTTCCAATGTGAGTTTCCCAATCCGTCTGAACGATGGGGGGACTTACCGATTGTGCGCCGACTTTCCGGCGGGGGAGCCATTCTGCATCACCACGAATTGACCTACTCATTCGCCCTGCCCCAATCACATCCCCTGACACGTGATCCTCGACGACTCTACGAGAAAACGCATCTGGCACTGATAGAATTCCTAAAAGAATCTGGTATTGCGACATCGCTACGAGGCAGCGCAGCCAAAGAACGTGATTCAGCGTTTCTCTGTTTCAGCCGCGGCGATGCCCTCGACGTGCTCCATGGAATTCACAAAGTGATTGGAAGCGCACAACGACGACGACGGGGCGCTGTGTTGCAGCACGGTAGCATACTATTGGAGAGTTCCGAATACGCACCGGAGTTCCCAGGGATTCTTGATTTGGCGGACAATATTTCGTTCCCCGACGGAATGTCTGCGGGTGTTGCCGATGCGCTGTCGCAAACGCTGTTTGCGAAAACAACCAGCGAGTCTTTAACAGAACAAGAACAGGCCCACGCCACCCGACTTCAAAAGAATCGGTACGCTCGACTCGAATGGAAATCGGTCAAGTGATCGTCGTGTGATGCGCAACTTTGGTTTTTGGGTGGAAACGGGGCCGACCGGCCACGATGGACTGTCTTAATCGCAGTGATTGCGTCAAAATACCTGGGAAGGATCTCGCAATGCACTCGGTGTCATCGAATCATCTGTGATCGATTCGCGCCGACATGCCTGTTCCTCACCAACTGTTAAATCCGTCGCATCACAGATCGTGCAATCTATTGGAGCCCATTCGATGAACGAAGCAAATGATCATCAACGCCGCTACCAGGAGTTTCTTCAGCTATTGCCGCTCACGGTTTCCCTGGCAGGCCTCCCGACGAGCGATCATGGCAAATACTATACAGAAGAACAGATCGAAGCCCGCATGTTTACGATCAAGCACGCCTACAAGGCAGCTCGACAGATCGTGAAGGAAAGCATTTGAGGCCAGTTTGAGAGCCGAATCCGAGAAATGGCAACATTCCGAGCTTGGACCTTAGTTTTTGAAACCGGTTTCCAAACTCGTGAGTATTAATCTCGTGTATGTATGAATTGAGCAAGTCCTCGGCTCAGCAGACTCGATGGAGTAGTTTCCGCGGAATATAAGAGTCCTGTGTGGCTGACGAAGAATTGGATCTCGTACGAGGTTGCCTAGCCGGCGACATTGCATGCCTTCGGGCATTTGTCGAACGGTTTCAAGGGATTGTCTTTGGACTCTGTTACCGCATGCTCGGTCACCGCGAAGACGCGGAAGATGTTGCCCAGGATGTCTTCTTGCGAGCATTTCGCAGTTTGCATCGATGGGACCAGCAGCGACCAATCCGACCTTGGCTAATGACAATTGCCACCAACCGATGTCGAACGGCCTTAGAAAAACGTATGCGCCAGCCGGTGCTCAGCGAGTTCGCCGTCGACAGCGCCCCCTCGGCGGCTTCTCGTCACGACAGCGAGTTCGCCGAAGAGCTACAACTTGCTTTGGGGACACTGCGCGAAGAGTACCGAGCGTGTTTCGTTATGTTCTATCAGCAAGAGTTGAGTTGTTCGGAAATCAGCGAAGTCTTGCAATGTCCACAGGGGACTGTCAAGACCTGGCTACATCGTGCGAGGCATGAGCTCGCCGAGTTTCTGCGCCGACGCGGCATTGTGCCGGAGACAAACTATGAATTGCACCGAATTTGAATCTTCGATTCAGCATGCAATCGAATCACGGCAAAAGGTGGATATCGAACCATACCGCCAGCATGTCGGAACATGCTCATCCTGTCGCAACATTTGGGAACAATATGCCATTTTGGAAACTGCGATAGCGCCGTGGGCAAGTCGTCTTCCAGAAGCCGACCTCGTTGATCGAATCGTTTCGGCGCACATCGATTCGCCGTCAAGTGACAAGACATTTCCCGTCGACTGCCTCGCTACGACACCGAACGCGTCGACTGCGGCAGCGACCGAAGTTGCGGTTCGTTTCGCACATGTCGACAGTGCCCCTTCGCGTTCTAATGCGCATCGAACCGCTGCCATTGCGGTCACCGTATTGGCAATGCTATGCATGACCTCGATTTTTCTTTTCCCGCATGATTTGCCGAATGCCTCCAACAACACAGTTGCCATCGAGTCGGCCAATCGGGAAGGCGAGGCGGTTCGTTTTGAAGACTCCACAGAACTCGTAAGTTTGGCGACCGAAGCCGGCACGGCCTATGTTTCGTTGGCACAAAATGCGGCATCGGCCTTTTCAGGTGTATCGGACCTCCTGGCAAGGCCCAGCATTCCCGCTGTCCAACCGACCGACTCAGAAGTTCCACCGTCGGAATCGTCGCCACCTTGGCAGAATCGTTTTGAACCCATAAGTCGCGATCTGGGTCGAGCGATGAATTACCTATTACAAGCTGTTCCTCAGGGCGTCTTTCAGGAAACTGCGACATGAAATGGCTGACTCAATACACCTCGGCTTGTGAGCCAATTCGACAACTCGCCTCTAAGATCCGAAAACGGAAAGCTTTGCGTCGGTGTCGACAAAGCTTGCTTGTTGCGATCTGTCTTGCAATTGCTGTTGCGCCGGTCATACCCGCTAACGCCTACGAAGGCACTCCGCATGTCGAGCAATTCGTCGGCGCCAATGTCGGAGTCTTCATTAAAGCCACGAACCTAAAATCTCAGCTGACACAGTTTCTCGATTCCCCTATGGCGCGAAGACTTCAATCGACGGGCCTTTATGAACAGTGGCTCGATGGCCCCGACTACCAAAAACTTCAGCGGTCCCGGGCAGCCGTCGAACGCATGGTGCAAATGCCCGTCGAAGAAGCTTTTGCCGACTTTCTTGGAGAATCGGCCGCAATTGCCATTTATGCGGGATCAGGGGAGGAACCCGCAGCTGTGCTGATCACCCGAACCACAAACGCTGATACGATCGATACCATTCTCGACGGATGGAATCGGGCAGAACGCAATGAATTCATAGAGCATTCCTACGCAGGATCAAGATATCTCCAGCGAGTCAAAATGTCGGGGAACAGCAAACACGCTCAGCCGCTGTACCTGTCACGGCTCGGCCGGTTCCTCGCGATTAGTGATCGTGAGGAAATGATCCGCCGAATCATCGATTTTTCACAGCTTGGTTCAGACGACGATTCCGAAACTTTGTGGAATTCCGCCGAGTACCAGAACGCCAAGCAACTCATCTCGCCTGACACGACACTGTTGATTTATTGCAATCCCCGGGCCTGGGATACTCAAGTTGGCCGCAAGAACGATGATCCGGTTTTCCAAACAGTCTGGCATCATTGCCGCTCGGTGATTCTGGGGGTTTCGTTACAGCAAGGGTTCTTGGTCGAAGCGATCGCCCAATATGACAGCAGCGACCTCCCGCCGGAATGGTCGACTTACATTCGCAATCTGCAAGGCTACCCGGAGTTCATTCAAAGAATTCCCAGCCGCGCACTCGCTGCATTCGCTGGCCAACACGACCCTGCACTATTTGCGACACTTGGGAAAAGGCAAAACCTTCAGGATCTTGAAGAATGGCAGAAGGTTCAGAATGTCGGACGGGGACTATTCGGAGGCCTGGACCTGCTCGACGAGGTACTGACATGTTTTGGATCGAATTGGGGCATGTACCTTGTACCCCGGGATGCCCAAATCGCCGGTGTGCCTCCGTTTGACGCACTGATTGCATTCGAATTAGTCGATTCGGAGCGATTGGAAGCAGAGCAAAAGCAATTTCGCCCTGCCTTGGAGAACAGTCTGACGACTGGATTCCATATCGTTGCCGCGATCTACAACGCAAACTCGCCAAAGGAAACCGCCATCGTCCGTTCAGAACAAGAATCGGGCGGCAAGATACACTGGATCGATAACCTCGGCCCGTTCCGGCCAGCGTTTGTTATCGAGAACGACTATGTGGTGGTCTCGACAGCACTCGATTTGATGACAGAGTATCTTGCGAACGACGGTGGTGACACGCTTGATGCGATGGACGGATTTGGCGAACTGTCCGACCGGTTCTTACCGACCAGCAACCAGGTGCTGATCTTCAACGTCGAAGCAATTCGCCGTTTTGTCGAGGATTCGCGAGAATTCCTCGCCTCAGAATCTGTGCGGTCCAATGACATTTCGCCCCAAAGGGCCGCGGACCGACTATCCCGATTCCTCGACGTATTAAGGGTTTGCGATTCTGTCGCTTTGGCCTGGGGAATTCAAAAGGACTATGTGCGAATCGTGCTGACTGGAATCGCAACGGAATGACCCCAAAGCTCGCCTACAGCGTATTACGCTGACTTGTGGCCGCGAAGAACGCGTTTTGTTCTATAATTTCCGGCTCCCAAGAGCCAGAAACGCCCACAAGAAAAGGCACACCGATCGAGCAGCAACGAACGTCACCGTTGTTGCCGAAAGGCCTCATATCCGGATTAATTGCGCAAGCCGTAATGTCGCTGTGGCTGTCCAAAACTTTTTTTGTGCTAAAGTCAGCCTGATCCCCAAAGTGGTTGAATAATTATGGCAATGGATTCCCGTTGCAGGTTGCATGCGGGACATTAGAAGTCGACCCACCGACTGGCCTCAATTCGTTGGCAGCGGTAGCGACTCTCAAATTGTTCTCGCATTCGTTGTTTGACGGTGTCGGCTTTCGCCGACTCAATTTCAAACGCCATGGCGAATACGACTTGGCGTTGCAACCGATCGAGCTCGAGCCAATTTCGCAACTCGGTCGTGATTGGTTTCGCGTTATCGACATCCGAGTCGACGTAATACATCTCGATGAGTTTTGAAACTGGATCAAGTCAACGGCAGGTTCTAATCGAACTTCTCAGCGGGTGAACTTGGCTTCGCAATGGATTGCGCGTGTCACGAACAGAGTCGCTGACCACGCTTTTGAAAGGGGTGCAATAAGAAATGGTAAATCAAATGCAATCAATGCCCGAACTCGTTGTCGATCGACGAAATTTCGAGGGAACAGACCGTCGTACGAATGAAGACCGACGTTCGGAAAGCAACGAAGTCGATCAACCTGGCGACGAGCAACGCCAAGGCACGCGACGCAAGGTGGAACGTCGACGACAAATCGACCCGACAACTTGCGAACGCGACTATAACGACGACGAAATTGATTTTATGCGCGCAATGGATGATTACAAACGGCGCAGTGGGCGGCAGTTTCCCACATGGAGCGAAGTGCTCGAAGTTCTGCGCAGCCTCGGCTATCGTAAAGTCGCCGAACCAACTGAGATCTCACTCTAATTCTTAAATTCGGCAATACAAATAAAGCCGTGTGGCATTAGGACCACACGGCTTTTTTATACGCACTGGTAACGAGTGCAACGGCTCTTCAGCGCAACTGAAATCACTCGGGATGACGGCTAAAAGTCATAATGGTGATATCGTCGTTTTGCGCTCGGCCATTGGCATGCCGGCGAACATCGGCGAGTAGAGCCTTTCCAAGCTCTTCAGCCTTGCGCGGCCCTTTGACGACAAAATCGCGCATCCGCTCGAGCGTGTACAATTCGCCTTCGGGATTCATGGCCTCGTCGACACCGTCCGTGAACAGGACAATCGTTTCACCAGGTTCGATGACTCGTTTAACAACCTCGAAGGGATAGTCTTCGACGACGCCGATCGGCAGGCCGATTGTATCTTCGTCAAACTCTTCGACCGTTCCGTCGACGCGAAGAATCATCGGCGACATATGCCCACAATTGGCTAACGACATCTCATGGGTCTTCAAGTCGATTATCGCGAGCACATAGGTGACAAATCGGCCTTCGACAGCATTGGCGCACATGTGGTTATTGATGGCTGCCACGGCCTCGCCCACGTCGTGAACGAACTCCATTGTGTTTTGAACGCAACTGGACATTCGCGACATGATGAGTGCTCCGGGCACGCCCTTGCCGGCAACGTCTCCGAATGACAGGCAGATCTTGTCGTCGCCGATCATCATCGCATCGTAGTAGTCGCCCCCTACAGCCTGAGCCGAATCGTACGACGCGTAGAAATCATAACCTTCCGCTTCCGGCAGTTTGTCGGGCAGCAACGCCTGCTGAACACCTCGAGCGATTTCCAATTCCCGATCTTGTTTTTGCTTCTGGGCAAAAGAATCGAACAACCGCGCGGTTTCAAAGGATAGTGCAGCCTGCCCTGCGACGGCCATCAACAGGTCGAGATCCTCATTTTTGAATTGATTCAAAGGGTTTTGCGTGTCGATATTGATGAGGCCGGTTGGCTCTCCTTGCAGACTCAACATGGGGACACACATCATCGAGCGAATCGAAAGATTCGAAATCGATTCGCTCGCATCAAATTGCGAATCGCTCGCCGCGTCAGCCGAAAGAATTCCGCTTTTCTCCTCGAGCACTTTGTTGACGATCGTACGACTGAGTTTGACGGTTTCGTCGTGATCTTCGTGGCGATGCTTCATGGCACGCGGAACCATCCGCCCCGTCTGTTCGTCCTTGAGTAAGACGCATCCTCGGTCGGCATGGGGGAAAATCTCGAATAAGGTATCGAGAATTTTCGGCAGAAATGCCTTTAAGTCGACAGTTCCTGCCAAGGTCCGACTGATCTCCAAGACAGCTTTCAACTTGGCTTCCGGCTGGACCTCCAAAACGCCAAAACCTGTGGCGCTTTCCAATGATCCCAGGATGGTCGAATTGGCTTCTTCTTCGTTATCTGCCGAAAAATCAACCTGAAAACCCAAGTCGTCCTGGTCGTCGTCGGCAGGAGCCGCATCGTCTTCAAACCGCAGCAATAACGGCCCCATCTTGAGCCGATCCTCGTTCTTCAATTGGACGCGTTGGCTGATTTGCTGCCCATTGACGAACGTTCCATTTCCGCTGCCAAGGTCCTCCAGATAGAAACTGGGGCCATCTTTCACCACATGGGCATGTCGGCGTGACACCATGTGCGACTGTAATTGAATCGTGCAATCGGGATGCCGTCCCAACACGGTTTCATCCGCAGTCAATTCGTAGGTCGTTGCTTCGCCGTCTTGCAGCAATATCAGTTTGGCCATTCTTGCTCTCTAACAAGCTGTTTCAAAACCGTTTGACGCGTCGCGCTCATCCTATATTGGTAGGTCGACTATCACGCACATCCAGGTTTTGAAATCCGTTCTAAAGTCATCCGTTTCGCGTTAGTAACATGCCAACGAGCATCAGCAAAATATCGATTCCACATTGCCGCGTAGAACCAAACGTCCCAATTCAACGGCGCGTTCTTCGGTCCAGTGAAGATTCTGGACGAAGTCTTGGGCCAGAACTCCCGCCAGGATTCGCCGATACATTCGGAACTTTGGCAATGCGAATTCCAGTTTGTACATGTCGCTATAGTAGCCGATCTGTTTTGTTTTGGGGACCGCTTGAAGACGGCTACGACAATCAAGTTCGATATGTGCCGGTATATTGGAATACCACCAATGCCCATTCGTTACGACGTTGGGAAAAATCCAACTGTAGCTGACGAGTTCTTGATTGCTCGTTTGCGCCAGGACAGAGATCGGGAAAGTCACTTTGGGAAACGCGTTAAACAAGTCGCGATAAAGTATCAGCGATGTCCGCATGTCGTAGAGATCTTGCCCTTGAAAAACGCCTTCTTCGTAGACACTGCGGTTAACGCCGATCATCAAATCAAACGGCAACCGATATTCGGCGCACATCTCGGCAAGCGTCCAAAACGTAAATCGCGACAACGTTTTCGCATCGTCTGCGGCGAGCGAATCGCCTTGCAGCAATTTCGACAAGGCATTGTTTGCATCTGACGCCGAAACGTGCGTCGGTGTAAAATCCGGTGGAAGCGAAATGGCACAGGCACGTGCCCCTCGCGAGGAAAAGTGGTCGAACAGCTTTCCGATCGACTGTGTTAGTGAGTCGATATCGGTCAAGTCAACATTCGTCGCTTTGGCCAATCTTTCGCGGACCGATTCCCGAGAGAGATGAAACACCAGATCATCGGTTCGCAGACAAGGGATGTACCGCTTCGTATCGAATCCCTCGAGAGGATCGTCAAAATCGTTCGTGAGAAATACTTGTTCCAGATTGCTCGCCTTCAGAACCTGATCTTCCCAATCCGGCTGTGCCATTTTTGCAGCCGCCCCATCGTACAACGATTCCCAGTTGTCGACTGTGATGTCCTCTTCCTGAAAATCGAACAATTCGCGGCACATTTCCAACAACCAACTCACTTGGATGGTGTTGTCCAGTTTTTCCAAGAGCGGCACAAGGCGGCGAACTTTTTCCTTGGGCTCGATGCCCGGCTCTTCGATGTCGGCGCGGGGCAATCCAGCCGAGTGGGCTAACTCGGTGTAATAGTGATAACCCAGTATGTCTGCCAATGTCTCCGAGGCGGGGGAATGCGGATTGATGTGAGTATGCGGGTCGATCAGGACGATTTTTTCAAGTTCGTCGAAGATTCTCTGCTGAAGTGTTTCCGACATTTCTTAGGACGTCTCTCCCCAATGACAACATTTGTGCGGACCACGATGAAATGAAAACAGCCGCCAGACATGTCAGTTTGGCGGCTGCGTATTGAGTTATCAAGTTGTATCAGGTTACGAATCTGCGATTATTCCTCTCCCCCGCCCTCTGCCGGTCCAAGTGCCTCAGAATCGCCTGTCTGAGGCGGCTCGAAAACCGTGATGGATTTGCCATCTGCTCCATTCCAAACGCGTAAGGTGCCATCCTCGCCACCCGCAACCACGATTGATTGATCCGGAACGGTCGCGGCCGAGTAGACGTAATCCGGACTGCCTCCGAATCGACGCAATTCCCTTCCGCGACTCATATCGTGAAACTTCACATTGCTGTCGCCGCTACAACTCAAGAGGTTTTCGGTGGTCCCGACGAACTGAACGGCTGTAACCTGTTTGGAATAACCGCTAATCGTGCGAAGTTGCTCTCCCGTCTCCACATTCCAGATTTTGATCTCGTTGTCGGCCCCGGCTGATGCAACATGGCTTCCATCCGCCTTCCAGGAAACACCCAAGATATGATTGGTGTGCCCCTCGAACGATCGAATATGCGAGCCGGAATCGACCTCGAAGATTTTGACAAACTTGTCGGCGGCTCCACTTAGCACCGAACGGTCGTCACGGGAGAACTCTACGGCGAACACGGTATCGCTGTGGGCGTCGGAAAACTCTCGAACGACTTCGCGGGTCTGGACATCCCAAACAAGTAATTCACCACTCCGGGACGGCTCCCCCCCTCCTGTTGCCAATAACTTCCCGTCCGAACTGAAATCAAGAGCCAACACGCGATCTGTGAGCCTCGAGGCACTCACATCAGAAGGTTCGTCTCCGGGCGGACCAATTGTTCCAGCAAAGTTCCAACTCGGGTTACTATCCCAAACAACGACTTGCCCCTGGCCAGTCACGGAAACGATACGGTCCTGCGTGCCGAAACTTGCGCCGCTTATGTTGGAATTGTGATCATCAAAAGATTCGATTGGTTGCGCCGAATCAACAGCCCAAAGCTGGACAGCCTTGCTGCCCGCTGTCAGCAAGAGTTTTCCATCAACGGAAAACTCGATCGCCGAAATAGAGGGGACTGTTGCCGCCTGCATTGCGTTTGCCTGTTTCAACGACTCAACGATTGTTGTCTGCTGCTCATTGAGGGCTTTCTGATTCTCCTTGGCTCGCTCAACAAGTTGTTCAGCCGACTTTGTTCCTTTCGACGCTAATGCCACCGATCGTTTGCCCGATTCGACCGCTTGTTCCGCTTTGTCGATCGCTTCTTTCTGGTCGGCAACCGCTTTCTCGGCATCTGCCTTTTTCTTTTGTAAATTCTTGTCGTCAGACTTCTCTGAGGCGGCCTTCTCCGCAGATGAAAGTGCTATCTTCAGTTCTTCAAGTTTCTTGGTGGCCTCTTCAACGGCTTTCACGTTAGCCGCTTGTTGATCCTTCGTTTTTTTCTCATTGTCCTGGCGTTCCTGGAAACTCTTCTCAGCCGCTTCAACTGATTTTTTCGCAAGCTCAACCTGCTGCTTGATGACCGCCTCGTCCTCTTGGAGATCGGCAAGCCCGCGGTAGCTATGTCGCGAGCCTGTTAATTCGGCCGTCTTTTTGCCATTCATATCCCAGACGCGAACGGTATTGTCCGAGCCGGCTGACGCGATTGCTTTGCCATCTGGGCGAACTGTGATCGATGTCACTTCAGCCCCATGCTTGACAGTGCGTAGCGATTTGCCGGAGTTGGTGTCCCAGATTCGCACCGTGCCATCCAAGCTGCCCGAAACAACCTGTTTTTGGTCCGGACCGACGAACGATAATGACGTCACCGTTTTCGTATGGCCGTCCAACTTCCGCTGGTGTTCCGAAACGGTGAATCCGCTGTCATCCTTCCCAACCGGTAACTTCCAGACGCGGATGCTCGCGTCGGAATGACCAGTCACAAGCAGCTCGCCTGACTTGCTTGCCGTCATAGCACTAACCGACACGTCTGAATCCACAGTGCCCTGCAGCGTGCCGTCTGTCGCAAGCCAGAGTTGAACCTTGCCATCTTGAGATGCGGTCAAAATCGAGCGGCCACCCTCAAGAAATTCAATGGCGTTAATTGTTTCATTTGATTTTGGCAACTCTGCGATCGACTGGCCGTCCCGCAGGCTACGGATTTGGACCGAATTGTCTTTTTGAACAACAGCCAATGTTTGGCCATCAGGACTAAGATCGAACGCCTTGACGTCTACGTCGAGGTTGAACTCGTGGTCGCGAACATTCTCGAGTCGACGCCATAATTTGGCGACGCGGAATCCCCCTGAGGCCAACGTCAAACCGTCGTCGCTAAACGATAGTGAATGGACGAAATCGAGGTGTGATGCCCCTTCCGGATACAGGGCGCGTCCCTCGACTTGGACACTTTCCAAGTTCGGATCGCGCAATCGAGCAACTTCCCGCCCGGCGACAATGTCGTAAATGCTGATTTGATTCGCGCGACCACACGCTGCGTAGCGGCCCCATCGAGAAACTGCAACGCTGTAAACAGATTTGACATCACGTGGCAGTGGATGCCAGTTGACCGATTCCTCGGCGGAACCTTTGCCCGCGGAAGCACCCTCCAAGATCCATTGCCGCAAAATCCCAAGTTCTTCCGGAGTGAGCGCCTCGGCTTCGACCTTATTCGGTAGCGGCGGCATATGAGGCTTGGCCGCTCGGGAAGCAACCAAAAATAACAGGCTTTTGTCGGGCTCGCGGGGAACGATTGAGGCACCACGTTTGCCCCCGGCCAATATCCCTTCGACTTCCTCTAGATTCAGCTTTCCTTCTCGAAGCGCCAGGTTGTGGCACGCGATGCAATTGAAGTCGAGAATGGGAAGAACGTCCTTCTCGAAATCGACAGGCCGGCCTAACTCAACCTCGGCTGGCACGATCTTTTTCGTCGACTGGGATTCCTCGTCAAACGCCTGACCCGTCGCGAGATTTGTCAACATCGCCACGGAGAGGGACAGCAGAATCTGGATCGTTCGCTTTTTATTCACTCCTCGCCACCTCCCGCAGCAATATCAATAGCAATCTTCGCATCGCACGACAGCGATCGTTTCGACTTCATTTTGCAAGCTTTAGTGCAATCGGAACATCGATGACAGCAGGTCCCTGAAATCGAGTCGTTCCACGAACGGCCAGATTCTGGAACGAGGCCTCGGTAACATCGTCCTGCACTTTGATTTTCAAAACGCCTTCATCTTTCTCAGCAGAGATCTCTGTGACCGGTGCATGCAACCCTGTCGCATTCGGACCGGTAAACAGCGACAATTGCACAGGGCCAGAAAACCCTTTTGCCCGTTTCAATTTCACGGGAATCGCGACTTCCTTCCCCGCCGAGACTTCACCCTTATTCGGAACCGAAGCCGCCAATGTTACGGGAGCCGGATTGACCTCCAACACGAGGGGAGTCGATGGAGCATAAACCGTGATGTTCTTCGGCTTGGCAGCATCGGTTGCGGCCTTGGCCTGCTTGTCGGCTGACTGTTTGTTCGCTTGTGCTTGCTTCAGCTCGGCCTCCGCTTTTTTTAGTTCATTGTTGGATTCGGTCGCGGCCTTTTCCAAATCTGCAATTTGCTCTTTTGCAGATGCAACCTGCTGATCCGCTTTCTCCAATTGCTCGCTGGCCTTGGTTTCAGCAGACTGCAATGCCTCCAACTCCTTCTGCGCAAGATCGCGGGATCGTTTCGCACGCGCAGCCACCGACTCGACGGCATCGGCCGCCTTTTCTGCAGCGTCCAATGATGATGTCAGTTGCGGAGAGTCTGGCCCCTGCTCCACAAGTTGTTTCAACCGCTGGAGATTCGCTGCCGATTGTTCAGCAATTGCGGCTGATTCCGCTGCAAGCCGACCCGATTCTGCCAGTGCCTCTTCCGCCAGCTTCGATTTGGCTCTCAAATTGGCAAGCTCCTTAGCGGCAGATTCGCGCATTGGTAGAAGCTGTTCGGACTTCTGCTTGGCCTCAGCTACTTTCTGATTTGCGGCCTCGTTCTGGCTTTTGGTCTTGTCGCGCAGCGCGGTCGCATCCGCGAGTAACTTGGCCGCCGATGTTTGCTCGGACTTTGCACGCTCTGCCTTTTGGGGATTGCGACGGTACGACACCTTGCCTTCGGAACGAAGATAGACTGTGTAGGAACCGACTGGAGTATTGGAAGCCACGAAGAGATTTACCAACGCGGTATCCTGATCCTTCGGGATGGTCGCCAATTGCACCTTGGCGTTCTTGGGCAATCCCTGGGCGGTCAACTTAACCTCATCGCTGAACCCATTGCGACGCGACAGTTCGACGGGGATGAGAAACTGGCGACCCTGATTGGCCTGCAAGCGGAATTCGTCCATCTGAATGTCGTAAGGTGCCGACTCTTCCATAACTGCTAAACAAATCGACTCGGCAACGCGAGACGTTGCGATAATATTCTGGTCACCATTCCACACAATTGTCGCGGGACGTGCCGATCTTGAAACGATCGACACCGACTTCTGGTAACTTGCTGTCGCCTTTTGGTTGGCGTCGTTGGCTTTCGCGAATTCTGCGGTCTGTACTTGCTCGATCTTGGCCAGTTCCCTCAATTCGACGTCGATCTTGTTGAATTCGCTTGCCACTTCCTTGAGCCGCGCCTCGGCCTGCTCGGCATTGGCCGATGCCGTTTTCAAGACTGCTGCGGCGTCAATTCGTTTTTGCTCTCGGTCGTGCGCCAGCGCCGCCGTGGTTTCGTATTGCTTCGACGCCGATATGAAAGCGTTGTCGGCAATGACGCTCAGTTCGGTGTTTTTTCTCGCAGTCTGTTTGGCAGCCGCAACAGTCTCTTCGCCGCTGCCCTTTGATTGCTTTTGCTCTAACGCTTTCGCCAAATCGATCAAACTCGCGTCGGCGACTTCAGACAATGTTTTTGCGAATTGTTCTGCAGCCGATCGCAGACTCGAAGCGCGGCTCTCAGCACGCTTCGCCCAATCGGCCGCATCAACGGCCGTGGAATGGGCCGCCGCCGCGCCATCGAGCGCCGTCTTTGCTTCAGAGACTTTGGCGGTGGCGGAATCGACTAAGCCGCGCGATTTTTCGAGTCGGGATTCTGTCGAAACCACCCTATTTCGAATGTTCGCCATCGAGGCTTTGAGCTCGGCAATACGATCTTGGGCTGTCAACATTGCCAATCGCAGCGATCCATCGTCGAATCGTGTGCGGCCCACGATTTCGATGGGGCCCATCCACTCAGGAGCATCTGTCTTGGCGCTGAAGATGAGCATGGCACTGGTTTGGCCCGGGCCAAGGCTTGCGCCGCGGCATTCGACACCATCGGGAAGGCCTTTTGCGGAAACCTCGATCGTCTGGTTAAACCCGTCTCGGCGATAGGCCAGAACTCGAACGCCGTAGTTATCGCCTTTACGAAGATTCACTGACCAGGTTGACGCTGTGTTGTTGTTTTGCCCGTCGAGTGGCGGCAACGGCAACGCAACCAATCGAAAATCAGGCTTCTCTTTGCGAATTGCCAGACGGTAGATCAGTCGCGGGTTGCCTCGCGATTCGTAATACCGGTCACGTAACGCAATTCGGTATTGGCCGGCTGCCGGCGCCACAAACCTGTAACTAGGATCATCGCTACGGGTATGAAAATGATTCTGTAGAAGGTTCTTGGTATTGTCGTCTTGCGCGGTAATCGTTTTCGTGGTGACCTGTCCATCCTTCTGTACGATTAACTGCTGCAGCGTCAACACGGGATCGGCCCCGGTACCAATGCGTTGCGCAAAAACATCGATTTGAAATACTTCCTTGGCCTTGGCTTCAAACACGACATAGTCGATGTCGCTCTTCTTCTGAAACTGGCCGGCGACTTCCAATGGAACTGTGATTGGTTGTGCATTCTCTGGTTGGTCGTTTGGTTCCACTTCAAGTGTGACATCCGATTGAGCCAAGTAGACCATTTGGGAACTCGATCGAGTCACGATACCCGGAAAATCGAATGCCACTCCATCCATGCCGGCCTCAACCGGCGTGAGATGCTGGTCCAATGCCACCGCGACGCCATCACCAGGCAGTGAAATTTCGACTTGCTTGGCTTCTAGGAATTTGCCACCACATTCTATTTCTGTGGTCCGGCCCCCGGGGAGGTTGCGACCGTAAACCGTAAACTTTGCCGTTTTTCCGGCCCTTCCAGATGGGGGCAGTATGAAATCAACGTGAGGGCGATTATGCAGGGCAAGCCGATATCCATAATCGGAACTCCCGCCGTAAACAACATCGAAGACCTTGACCGTGTACTGGCCATCGTCCGGCAACTGACAGTCAAGGAGCGCGTACCGAACTTGTTGGCCAAACGTTGTCGCCAATCGCTTGCCACCGGCGTCGAACAACTCCATGTTTGGCTGCATTTTTGAATCGATCGCAACCGCCTCGCAATTCAGCAGAACTCGGTCGCCACGACGGCCTTCGAATTTGAAGTAATCGACGTCGGCAGATTTATTCGATCTGCCATTCACGACCGTGTTGATCGAGATCGCCATCGCCTCACTCGGCGATTGATTCGGCTCGACTTCTTGCAATTCGGGCAACGTGCCGACAACAAAACGACGCGGATTACTCAAACCGAACAGACCAGCAGCCCGCACCTCATACGACCCGGCAGGCGTCTCAGCATCGACTTCGACTAAAAAAGTGTTGGAAACAGGTGACCGGTTGCCCTGCGATCCCGACATCTTCGGCTCAGCGCGAATCCCCGGATGATTGAAAACGAGTCGATCGATCTCTTCAAGATCGGTGCCGCTGGTCAGCGTAAGCTCGACGGTCGTCCCCGCCTGCCCGCCCGTCGGAAAAATGGAAAAGAGACGCGTCTGTGGCAATTGCGCGACAGCAAACGGACAGGCCAGATTGCCAATCAGAACCACGACAACAAATGCGATCGAACCTGATGCAATAGATGGCTTTTGTCGCGTAGCGACTTGCCTTGGTCGCATGGCCGCCCCCTCAATTCTGCCAAGTCGAATAGCGTTTTCAGAAAATGTGAAACCGTCATGCCTCGCGATCGCACGGTATTGATCTAGCCAAAATCGTATTTCGTAGGCATGGACAAGAGCAAATTGCTCTTAAATCTTTTCTTACGATCACAGTGGTCATCGCCCCGCCACCGGATATCTCAAGCCCGAAGGTCGTAATGTTGTCGTAATGATTACAGCAGGTGTGTCGTTATCCATTTCCGTTGAACCGCAATGGCGGCTCGACGAGGACTTCGCGGGTTGGAGAGAGACACTATCCCGCAGGAATGAAGAAGACCCGGCCGAGAACTCCATTTTAACGGTCAACAACAACAAGCCGAAACAACAAATTGACTGACCGTTAATGATTGAACAGAAACTCCTTGGTATTGATTAATGCCCAGGTGATGTCCTCATACGCGATGTTTGGTTTCTCACTGTGGTTTTCAATGTGCTTAAGCCCAATTCGCAGCTCTTCTTCGTTTGGTTCGCGGGCGTAAACCCAACGGTAAAGCTCCTGTAGCTTCTCAGCATGCGAGCGCTCGCCGTCACCTGCCAATTTGTGGGCACGCCCGGAATTACTGGCGATTTTGTTTTGAACTTCGGTGCTATTCAACAAGTGCAAACTCTGCGCGAGATTGGCCTCTTGCGACCGCTCGCATTCGCAGGCGGTATCCGCCTGCGGCTGTCCAAATACTTTGAGAAAATACGGGCCGATCGCCGGGTTAGGCAACTGAATCGCCTTTGTTCCGGTCGGTAGGTTGCTAAAGTTCTCTGTAGTACCGGTCACCGAATGAAATGCATCGTACAAGACCTCCGCAGTCAGTCGCTTGGGATAATACCGCGAGAAGTTTTGTTTATCGCGCACGTTATAATCGTTCGGGAAGGAACTCAGTTGATAGGTATTCGACGTGCAAATTGTTCGCACGAGATCCTTCAGATCGAAACCGCTTGCGATGAAATGCTCTGCGAGTCCGTCGAGCAGTTCAGGGTTTGACGGCGGGTTCGTTTCCCGCATATCGTCCTCGGGCTCAACAATCCCGCGGTCGAAGAAATGTTTCCAATATCGATTGACCAGTGCTTTCGCGAAGAATGGGTTATCGGGTTCGGCCATCCAGTTTGCGAGAAACACGCGAGGATCTCGATCGGCGTCAATCGTGAGGGGTCCCCCCCCCAATCCAGTCGGAACCAAGTCGCGTCCACTTCGCGGATTGCGCGACTTGGCCACCCCTTCTCGGTGGTAGACCCGACGATCACGGTTTCGACGGTTGAACCCGGCTTCCTCAATGGTCTTCTTTTGCAACCGGCTAAAGAATGCCGCGAATCCGTAGTAATCGTTTTGGCTCCACTTCTCGAACGGGTGATGGTGACAGCGTGCACATTGAATGCGCAGGCCCAGGAATAATTGAGCCGTATCCTCCACCTGCTCCTCATTCTGATCGACTTCCCGGTACCAAACCACAGGGGGATTCATTCGAGAATCGCCTGATGCGGTGACGATTTCTCGCACGAACTGATCGTATGGCTTGTTCGTGTAGATGCTGTCCCAAATCCAACGGTAGAAATTGTAGGTGCCGACCAATTCGTCGTTGGCCCGGTTCTTGTTTCTCAGCACCATATTCCATTTGTTGGCGAAGTAATCTGCGTAGGACGGCGTGTCCAACAATCGATCAATCAGCTTATTGCGTTTTTGTGGGTCGTTGTCGGCCAGAAACGCTGTGACCTCGGCTTCGGTCGGTAAAGTCCCAGAAATGTCGACGTGCGCGCGCCTCAAGAAGGTGGCGTCGTCACAAATCGGCGACGGTGGAATTCCGAGCACTTCGAGCTTGGCAAATACAGCCTGATCAATGAAATTCCGTTTGGCAGGTAATTCCGCAATTTCGGCTCCCAATGGAATTGTCGCGCGAAACGTCGAAACCTGGCCCTGGTATCGGGCCATGATTGCGACTTCACCCGCAAGGTCGAGCGTCGTTACCAATCCGGTTTCTGTCGACTCAGCCATTTCAGGATC
>JANQRQ010000318.1 GCA_028284485.1 Planctomycetaceae bacterium
GGGTTGAGTTATCCCGACGATCTTTCGAGGTTGGTCCGCGAGCTGCACCGAGTGGTCGCTCCGAATGGGTTGTGTGGCATTCGCCTGTTCGTTCCGCCGGATCAGTTTGAGTCGCCGGATGCAATACTCGATGATTTGCTGGACGGCGAAATCGCGAATTTGAACCTACTCAAACTCCGGCTATGGACGGCGCTGCAGGAAGAGAGTTGTCGCGGCCTGCCACTGGCGCAGATCTGGGACGCCGTTCATCAAGCCGCACCAGATTTTGTCGGACTTGCAGCCCGGATCGGTTGGTCGCTGGAGCACCTGTCGGTCATTGACACTTATCGCGACTGTTACAGTCGGTATTACTTTCCCACAGTCGACGAGATTTGCCAGGTGTTCATTCAAGATCCCGGCGGTTTCGTGATTCATTCCCATCGGCGGCCTGGCTATCCGCTTGGTGATCGGTGTCCGTTGGTCGTCTTCCGGCGTGCCGCTTAAGGTAGAGCGAGTCTGGAATTGACGTAGCGACGTTTGAATTATTTTCGACGTGGTTCATATTGCGCCCGCCGCTACAGGAAAACTAGACGGAGTCTAGCCTCTTTCCGCTGGCGTTTCGTGAAACGTCACGTGACTCGTCGTGCCATTTGCTTCGTATGTTAAGTAACGTCTTGTGGCCGGCGTTGGTTGTACGGATTAGCAAAGGATCGATCGGTCGTTTCGACGTGGTGATTTGTCACGTGTCGACGTCGTGATTTGTCACGTGACCTGTTTCGCGAATTGCTTCGTACGTTAAGTAACTTTCTCGCCGTTGCTGGTTGTACGGTTTGGGCCTGTTTCGCGTACTCATTTCGACGCGCTTCTGAGGGCACAGTCATTCTGATTCTTACAGATTTGGTGATTCGATCGAACGGCCGGTCGCTCAACCGGTGATTTCGACTTGATTGGTTACTCGCGACTCTCACAAAAAGTCGACAACGTGAGTAACAACAGCACAATCGAGTAATCCAGAGTTAAGGAGCGCCTGGGGCTGAAAAGCCCTGCGACGCGACTTGCGCAAGTGGTCCGACCGCTTATCGAATTTAGGTTCGATGTGCTCTGGATCGAACCAATATCACCTCGAGCTCCCGCCGAATTGTGAGGGATGCATCGCTCGATCCGGTTGTCACGATTCCGTTGCGCATGTTTTTTGAACAGCGACTCCAAGAATAGTGGGACGCAACCAAGGGCCTTTCAATTACATGTAGGAATGCCAGTGAGAAATCATCCTAAGTACAAAACGTTGGTGACGGCCGTTCAGATGAGTCGACGACGTGGATGGCTCAGGAAATGCCTGCTTGGAGCGGCACTGGGTTTGAAGGCCACGGGCATGCCGCTGTTTGCAGACGACTTGCCGCAGTTTGAGTCTGGCCAGGTGGACCCTCTCACGTTGCCACAGGCCGATGGCGTTCCCGCATTAAATCACGGCGACGGGGTACCGGCCTCTTTTGCCAGTGCACAGACGACTGCCAGTGCGCAGACGACGTACTCATCCAATGCCTACAGCCAGCCGACGAATTTTTGCTTACCGTGTTGGTGCGACCCGGTCAGCTGCGTGCCCAACATGTTCGGCGATTTCTTCGCCGTCGGCAACCAAGCCTGTTCATCGCTGCCCCAACCGTTAATGTTCACCGGAGGTGGCGAAGGGTTTGTGACCGGACCTACCACCGCCCGTGTTGGGGACGATTTTCTCCCCGTCACAATCAACGGCCCAGGCGGTCCTTACAACTTGACGACGGATATTACGGGAACCGGTACTCCTCCCAATTATATCGCCGACGAAAATGCCGAGTTCACGGCGCTTGTCCAAGGCAACTTCCCGGGTGCGACATTTGTCAACGGCGCTTTTGTTTTGCCGGCCGATATGGCGATGGCAGACATCTTGTTCAACTATCAAATTGGTCAGACAGTCTATGCCAATTTGGCCAACCCGACTGGCGGTGGACTTGTTGGACGTAACAGATATTTCGACAACGGAAGTCCCATCCCACGCGATCGCGTCTACTTCACCTACAATCGCGTCGGCAACTATCGTGGGCTGATCCAACGTTTTGACCTCAACCGCTTTGTATTCGGCGGGGAGAAAACCTTCGCTGACAATATGGCTTCGTTCGAGGTGCGCGTTCCCTTCGCCGGGACGGCCGACAGTGATCAATTCGGCGGACAGAATCTTGCCGTGAACAACACAGAATTTGGCAACGTCGGCCTGTTAGTGAAAGGGGTGTTGTACCGCACTCCCAACTTTCTGGCCTCCGTCGGATTAGGAATGAGCATTCCCACTGCCGACGACACACGCATGTTGGTCAACGGACAGCCTGTCATTGAGATTGAGAACAGAACGTGGCTGCTGCAGCCGTTGTTCGGTGTCGTCTGGGCACCCAACGAACGCTTCTACACTCAGGGCGGTGTGCAATTCGACTTAGCTGCGAATGGCAACCCCGTTTTGGTGACCGGTGGCAACGGCAATATGCTCCGCGCCGGGAAACTAACCGACCAAGGCTACGTCTACGCAACCGGTTCCGCCGGCTATTGGCTTTATCAGAATTGTGCTCCGCAGAAAAGGCTCAACGGCATCTCCATTCAAGGTGAGCTACACTACACCGGTTCTTTAGGATCTGCCGATACGGTGCAAAGCGGTAACCTCGTGGTCACAGACCTGGCTAGCAACTACGATGCGCTCAACGGATCAGCCGGATTCAACTTCGTGTTCCGCGAAGATACTCTGCTGGCCGTTGGCTGCTCCGCGCCTCTGGCGGGGGATCGCCTGTACGACTGGAATTTCTTTGTGCAGCTCAACCACTACTTTGGCCAAGGCCAACAGTAAACTGAGTCACAAGAGAGGATAGTGCCGGAGGTGGGACTCGAACCCACACTCCCGTTGCCAGGAACTGGATTTTGAATCCAGCGCGTCTGCCAATTCCGCCACTCCGGCCAGTTGGGAACAGACTATCGGAACTCATTTGTCTCTGCAATGTTCCGGTGAATCGGTCTGTCAAAAAACGACGGAGATCAGTCGATTCTCCTCAAAGTCGTTGCAAAGTGAAGTTGCAGCTGTGATGGGTCGATTCTCGACGAAGGTGAAACGAGAGCGAATAAATAGCCTGGAGATCCTTCGGTGGCGTTTCAGGCTTGATGGTTCCGCTTAACCTTCGAGGTAGCTGTACCGGCCGGCGGAAGCCGCGTAGCGTTCCACGATTTCAGACGCAAATTCCGCTGAAAGGTTCCCGGTCGACACCGCGGCATCGGCCTGTTCCCGAAACCGCTTTACGGCTTGCAGCCGATCGAAACCGGCAAAGTCGAGCATGTCGCCAACCTGGCTCCCCGGCTCTATTTCTTCCACGAGGTACGAGCCCGGTCCTTCGATCGAAACATGCACTTCATCGGGATGGCCGAACAAATTGTGGTGGCTGCCCATCACTTCCTGGTAGGCCCCAGCGAGAAACAACGCCAGGTAGTATGGCTCGCCCGAATACTCGGGCAACTCCAGTACATTCTTGACATCGCGGACGTCGACAAATTTATCGATCTGCCCGTCCGAATCGCAGGTGACGTCGACCATCGTCGCGTAATCGACGGTCGGCTCGTCGAGTCGATGGATCGGCATGATCGGAAAGAGTTGCCCGATGGCCCACGAATCGGGTGCCGAGCGAAACACGGAGAAATTGCACAAGTATTTTGACGCAAAAATCCGTTTGAGGTCTTCGAATTCCGGCTTGGCGAATCGCGAGAGCTGCGAAAAGCGGAGCGCCTGGGCACAGATTTCCCAATACAAAACTTCGCCATCCGCTCGGTCTTCGAGCGAGATCAGTCCCAGGTTGAACTGCGTGTGCAGTTCGTCCTTGTGATCGACCGCATCGTGGTAGTATTCGCGATAATTCTTGGCGTTAATGTCGTCGAACAGCTCTTTGAGTTCTACGATGACCTGAGGATCGTCGTCGGTGACTTGAACTTCGGGGCGGTCGTCGGCAAAGGTTTCGATTTCATCCCAAATCGATGTGATGAAAACTGAGTGATAAGCGGTCATTACGCGGCCGCTTTCAGTCACGAGGTGCGGATGCGGAACATTTTCGTCGTCGCAAACTTGAGCAACAGCGTAAACGACGTCGTTTGCGAATTCCTGCATCGTGTAATTGACCGACGAATCGTAACGCGTTTTGGAACCGTCGTAATCGACGCCCATGCCTCCGCCAATGTCGAGATACTCGATGTTCAGGCCCATTTGGCGCAGCTTGGCATAGACCCGACACGACTCTTTCATGGCGTTTTTGACACGCTTGATTTCGGTAATCTGCGAGCCGATGTGGAAATGAATCAGCTTGAGCGACTCTTCCATGCCGGCTTCTTTCAGCAGGCGAATGCATTCGAGGATTTCGGAAGTCGTGAGGCCGAACTTGGCGGCTTCACCCCCGGATGAGGCCCATTTCCCCGAACCTTGCGAATAAAGCTTCGCCCGCAGGCCGACCCACGGGCGATGGCCGTTGGCTTGCGCGCGGCGGATCACCATCCGCAGTTCGTTGAGTTTTTCCACGACAATTAGCACGCGCTTGCCGAGGTGGGTGCCCATCATCGCCAGATCGACGAATGATTCGTCTTTGAAGCCGTTGCAGATCAACAACGACTCTGGGGCCTGGGTAACCGACAGTGCCGCATACAGTTCGGATTTTGAACCGCATTCGAGTCCGCAGGTGCATCCGTTCGTGCTGGCGGTCAGGTGTTCCACGACTTCTCGGCGAGGATTGACCTTCATGGGGAAAACCGGAAAGTGTTGCCCCTGATAATCGAATTCCTGTATCGCTGTTTGAAACGCTGCGTGCAATCGGTGCAATTGACTGGTGAGCAACTGTGGAAAGCGGACGACAACCGGCAGCCGCACTTGGCCTTTGCTGAGCAAATCATCGAGCATGGATTTAACGTCGACATACCGTTCGTCGTTTTGCTCGGGGCGGGCGATGACATGCCCTTGGGAGTTCACGTCGAAGTAACCGGCGCCCCAATGCGCGATTCCATAAGTCTCGATGGCGTGATCGAGGATTTCGCGTTTCGAAAGCCGTTGATCCGGAGTGACTCCGCGGTCGGCAACCGGTTCGCGCCCGTCAGCCGAGTGCGTAGGGATTTTGACGATCGACATTAGGGAGATCCTTCTAAGGCGGTCGACGTTTTTTGCAAATCCATTTGGCTCGGGCTGCGCCAGTTTCTTTGACGACCGATGCGTAGCAGCCTTCGCCGTAATATCGAGATCGTTACCAATGAGAGCGTGGAGAGCATATTGCGAGATTTGGCTCAAATTCTAAATATGACGTCTCAGCGAAAACAACGAACGAAGATCGAGTTTTCGAAAAATAATTCAGGAAGTTGATCACGCCCGTCAAAGTCGCAGGGCCAACGGCCGAGGTGAGGTTCGTTGAAGAACACGCTTTCCTATCAGCCCGCGTTGGCTGATCGGTGAGTTGCCCAGTCGGTACGGCCCAATGTTGCCATGCAACGCGCGGCGCTGTTAAAAGCGTGTGATGGTTTTTGGAGATTTGAAAAAGTGGATTCCCGCCATCGTGCTGGGCACGCTTCTGCTCGCCGGGGTTTGGTCTTGGTCGACGGACGGAATCGTAGCGGTCGTGTCGAGCCACGAATTGTCGTCGGCGGACAAGCTGCAGTCGGTACGTGAGTACTTCCTGAGTTTCGGGTTGGCGGCGCCGTTGGTCTACGTTCTGTTCGTTACGGTCGAAGTGATCGTGGCTCCCATTCCCGGGGCCATTTTGTATGCGCCGGGCGGCGTCATTTTCGGTGCGTATTGGGGGGGATTGCTATCGCTGGTTGGCAACGTTGTTGGTGCCGGCATTGCTTGCTGGGCAATGCGCACGATGTTCGGCGAGGCGGCGACTCGATATGTCGACGCGCACGCGTTGCAAAAATACGAGCGGCGTTTAGCAAACAGCGGCCTATGGGTGATTCTGCTGTTGAGGCTCAATCCGCTGACTTCGTCCGATTTGGTTTCGTATGCCGCTGGTTTGACGTCGATTCCCGTCTGGAAAGTGATGCTCGCGACAGCGATCGGTATGGCGCCACTGTGTTGGACACAAGCCTGGATCGCTGATGAACTGCTGACGGTCTTTCCACGACTATTGTATCCGCTGATTGTGGCGTGCGTGATCTATTTGGTCGTTGTTGTATACGTGCTGCGCCGCCTGGCCCGCGAAACGGTGTGAGCAGGGGTCGAACCCCCCATTCAATTGTGGCGATAGACGGGATTATCGACCGGCTGTTAGAACTGGCGTTGGCGGAAATCACTGAGGACGACGTCGTCGACGACAATGCGTCCGTACATCCGGTTGACACCCTCACGGATGCGGGCCTTGACGCGCGATAACTCGGGATCGGTAAGGTCGCTGTCTGGCGTCGTCCGCGTGATCGTTTCGACGACTTCGTGAATGCGATTCTCATGGGTCCGAAACAAGTGTCCGCGATCGATTGCAACTTCATGATCACTAACGATTGCAGCCGCCTCGAATTCGAGGCGGCGCACCGGCTGTGTGATGTTACTTTCGGGCAACCGTCCATAGGTCACTTGGTATTTGCCGAGAGAGAACTCCGTCTTTACGTCGGGCGACGTCGAGACTGAACGGTCATTCTGCACGGACGTCTCGCCTTCCTGCTGAAGCCAAGCGAGCGCTAAACCGGTTAATAGAATAGCGAGGCCGACGACGCTGGTCGTGGCTAGGATCTCACGTGAACGAGATGACGATTTGTCACGGCGCGATGGCTTGGTTGTTCGTAGTTGGATGCCCGGCATTTGGAGGTGATTCCAGCAAATGAGACGGCGAAAGAGAGTGGCGACAGTAATCGAATCGGCATTCGGTATCCGGCGAATTCATTACGGATTTTGCTTTCCGCAGGCTCGCGAAATCCTGCTGTCGTACAATTGCTAAAACCGTCGGTATCATCGTGTTGGGAACGCTGTAATTCGATTGCTGGCGACCTCAATGGCCCGAGAGTTCGCGGATCGTTTTGAAGCAGCGGATTGCACAGCAAAAACACAAACCAACGAAAAGGCCCTGGAAACCGTAGGCTGAATGACGGCGATAAGGCATCGATAAACGGAAAAAATCATCTTGACCGACATGCCGAGACGACCTATGCTTTGTGGTGCAAAGTGGATGGCGGGGCGGCAGCTTCGCTTGGTTTGACTGTCTGACAAAGGCAAGAACGTATGGAATTGCACGAAGCGTTGGCCCAGATTTCGGAAATCCGACGCCAAGTGGCGCAGTCGCAGACCTTTCGCGGCTATCGGTCGGCGACCGTTGGCGTCTCTGCCGTACTGGCCGTTCTCGGTGCTGCGGTGCAAAGCATTTGGATTCCAGCGCCGGTCGACCAGATGCCTGCGTTTTTGTCGCTATGGATTGCGATCGCCGTAATCAGCCTGGTGGTGACCGGCGTTGAAATGTTTGCCCATTGTCGCCGGTCGGCTTCACGGTTGACGACCGAAATGACGTGCCTGGCGGTCCAGCAGTTTTTGCCCTGCATCGTTGCCGGGGGATTGTTGACTTACGTGTTGTATTTGTTTGCCGAAGAAAGCTTATGGATGCTCCCCGGACTGTGGGCTGTGCTATTTAGTCTGGGTGTCTTCGCCTCGTATCGCCTGCTTCCTAAACCGAGTTTGATGGTGGCTATCTATTACTTGGCCACCGGGATTGGTTGCTTGGTGTTTGCTCGGGGCGATGCGGCTTTCTCACCTTGGGCGATGGTCGTGACATTTGGAATGGGTCAATTGCTAACTGCCGGTATTCTCTATTGGACATTGGAACGCCGCTGTGAATCGATCAGATAACACATCATCCGAAGCGGGCCGATTTGCCTATGAAGGGCTGGAACGCGCCATTCATGAAAAGGCACGCCTGGGCATTATGACGTCATTGGTCGCTCATGCGGATGGGCTACTATTTAACGACTTGAAGGACTTGTGTGCCCTGACGGACGGCAACCTGAGTCGACACCTGAAAGTGTTGAAAGAAGCCGGCTTTGTTGAGATTTGGAAAGGCCAACGCGACAATCGACCGCAAACGTTGTGTCGACTCACGCCCGATGGTCGGGAACGTTTCTTGGAATACGTCGCTGAGTTGGAGCGAGTCGTTGCCGACGCGGCCAGTGTCGCCGAAGCGAGTGGCAAAGCTGCGGCACCAAACAAGAATCTACTCAATGGCTGGTCGCCCGCGTGAAGCGGGAAGACCTCGGATTTCGAAGCTATGCAATCTCAAACCATGTCGCGATCGGTATTGAATCAGAATGTTGACTCATAGGCTCGGAGCAACGGTCTCTCTTTTTTTGAAAGTACACTTTGTAATGCAAAGTTTTTGTCCGTGCGGAGAAACGTTAATGAACAAGCTCCAACGCGGTTGGAGATGCAGGCAGGCCAGGGCGCAATCCCTATCTCGTATGACAATTGGCTGACTCTGCTTCACAAGGTCGCGTTCGGATTTCGGTTTTAGAGCGATTTACTATTTGTCGTGGTCAATTCTGGCTCGTGGGAACCGGCAATGGTTGTACAAAACGCGATTGTCGTGGCCACAAGTCAGCGTAATACGCTGTAGAGGGCAAGGTGACTCATGAAAGTACTGCGGGCCGAGGCCATGGGGATGTGTTTTGGAGTTCGCGATGCCTTGGCTGTGACGCGGCAAATCTCCAGACCGCAAGACGTCACGATCCATGGCGAGCTCGTGCACAATCCCAAGGTTCTTGTTGAGCTAAGTGAACTGGGATTTCCACAGTCGGGTGAGAACAATCGTGATCTTGTTCCGCCAACGGAGCAAATCCTCATTACCGCGCATGGCGTCAGTGACCGTGAACGCGAGCGGCTGACCAGTGCCGGAAAGCGGTTGATCGATACGACTTGCCCATTAGTGCGCCGAGTGCACTTGGCGGCACAACAGTTGGCGCACGATGGTTATCACGTGCTGGTGATCGGACGCGAAGGACACGTGGAAGTACGTGGGATCGTCGAGGATTTAAAGAGCTACGACATCGTCGAGTCGGTCGACGTTGTTCGAAGCTACGCGCACCGACGTCTGGGAATCGTTTGTCAATCAACGACGCCGCCGCATCGGGCGGAGCAAACAGAACGTGCAATCCGACGGCAAAACCCTCATGCCGAAATTCGCGTTATCGACACCATCTGCCAGCCGACTCGAGAAAGACAGACTTCGGTCGATCAGTTAATCGGCCGGGTTGATGTCATGGTGGTTGTCGGTGGGCGCAATTCCAACAACACGCGCGAATTGGCGGAGCGATGTCGTAGTCGTGGACTTCGCGTGCATCGCGTCGAATCGGCGGTAGAGATCGACCCAGCTTGGTTTCAAGCCGGCGAAACGGTCGGATTGACGGCGGGTACGTCGACGCTGGATGAAACGATCGAAGATGTCTTTCAATCGCTGCAGCAGATCGAGCCACAGACTTCGCGCGATGCGTGCGGCTGCGGAAGTCGATAATCAGTTTGTCTGTCGAAAGGGAACTATTGTGAGAACGAGCCAAATTGATAACGTGGGCAGATCGCGTCGTATCCCACTCAGTTCGCAGGCGTGGTTGGCTTACTTTGAAAACAATCGAGACTCTATGCTGCGAATCCCCTGGAGTCGTGGAGCGGAGCTAACGCTCGAGGAGAAAGTGGCGATTTCCGATTCGGTTGCGCGATTTCAATTAGGCGAAAGCGGACAGGGACGACATTTCTTGCGCGTCGCCCGAAAATACGCCGACCGAACAGCCGATGCGGAAGATGCTTTTTACGTCGACGCACTACAAATGTTCGTGGCCGAGGAGCAACGGCACGCCGAGTTGCTCGGGCGGTTTCTCGACTTGGCCGAAGTGCCTCGCATTCAGCAGGAGTGGTCGAACCATTGCTTCCGCAGGTTGCGTCATCTCGCAGGATTGGAGTTGATTATATCCGTGCTGCTCACGGCGGAGATCATCGCGCGCGTTTACTATGCGGCGCTCAGGCGAGCAACAGACAGCACCGTGTTGAAACGCATTTGCGAGCAGTTATTACGTGACGAAGTGATGCATATTCGATTTCAAGCGGAGCGGCTGGCGCGAATTCGGCGTCGGCTGCCTTGTTGGCGCAATCGACTTGCGGTACGGATGCAGCGTCTGTTGTTCGGCGCCACATGTGTCGTGGTGTGGATCGGCCATTATCATGCATTGCGCCGTGGTGGACTGACCTTCTCCGAATTTTGGAAGCGGTCACATGGCGAATTCCGAGTTGCCAGCAAATTGATGGATCCCGGCCGCTACGAAATCTTGGCCGACTGGCCGCCACCGCGGCCTGGCGCCGTGCGCGTTAAGGTCGCCTGTTGAATGATCTGTGTGGTCGACGTTTCGTGTTGGGAAACTACGGTTCGATGTAGGGCGGATGGTCGAACGCATCATTTTCAAGTCGCGGGTCCCCTGTGTCCCGCAGCGTCGACATGAGACGATCTGTCAATTCCTTCTGGATCTTCGCATATTGTCCAACGCCGGCCACGTTCACGACCTGATCGGGGTCTTTCTCTAAGTCGTACAGCTCTTCGGCGGGCCGTTTCCCAAATGCCCATTGGTAGTATTGTGCGGCTTGTGGTTCGTGGCGACGCGTCACGAGCCAGGCTTTGGTCGGACTGGCGTCCATATCGGCGAAGGTTGTATAGGTTTCTGACGCAACGGCTTCAAAGTCGGGAGGATTGACGTTTTGAAGACCGCGTGGATCGCCCATCGGCCACCGCTCCGGATGAAAATTGCGAATATAGAGATAGCCCTTCGTGCGAATCGCGCGCTTCGGGTAGGGAAGGCCTCCTGCGCGAGCACTGGGCACATGTCGCTCTTGTCCGATAATCACATGGTTGCGCGATCCGTCAATCGTGCCGTCTTTGTCGGAGGTCAATACGTCGAGGAAGGATCGTGCCTGCATCGTTTCCGGTGGCGTCACACCGGCCGATTCCAGAAACGTCGGTGCGAGATCCATTAGGTTGACAAAATCATCGATGATTCGTTTCTGTGGAATTCGTTTTGTCCAGCTGATGAGCAACGGTGCGTGTACACCGAAGTCGTAAACATTGCACTTGCCGTAGGGCATCCCGGGCATTCCGTGGTCACCGGATAGCACGATGAGAGTATTTTCCAACTCGCCGAGTCGCTCAAGCTCCGCCAACAATACGCCAACCATAGCGTCCCAGGCTTGTACTTCTCCCAAATAGTCGGCGACATCTTCGCGGACGACAGGCTTGTCCGGCAAAAAGGCCGGCAGCTTTCCTTCCAGATCGTCGGGATCAATGCCCCACATCTTCTTTCCCGAACCAGCAATCCACGGCCGATGACAGTTGTGTGGGCCGAACCAATACAGGAAAGGCTGACTGTCCTTTCGATTCGCCAGGAATTCCCGAAAGCGATCGCGTACTTCGTCGTAGATCTTTTGCTTTGCCGATTCGAAGTTTGTTGACTCGTTGATCGTTTGCGAAAAACGGCTCATGGGAGTTTGCCCAGCTCCGAACCTCGGCTGAGGCGCCTCACCTTTTTTCTTTGCCGATGTCTTGGCGGTATGGCCCACAAGGTAACCGCTTTGCTGTAACAACGCCGGGAAACCGGGCCACATGTCGTACGGATTGGTCTCTGCCGTCCAATTGTCGACCCGTAAATTCGCCTGGCGGCCACAACGAAAGAAGTACATGCCCGAAGTGACCGCAGCTCGGCTCGGCGTGCATGATGGGGCGGCCACAAACGCGTTTCGAAAAACAACACCCTCGTGTCCCACCCGGTCGATATTCGGCGTCGAGACAAAGCTGCTGATCGCGTCGCCACCATCCACATCGGCGTAGATGCTTGCGTAGCGCCCCCAGTCGTCGGCGAAACAGAACAGAATATTCGGACGATCATCGTCGGCGAACACCACTGGAAGCCGCAATGCAACGAAATTAAGCGTAAGACATAATCCAAAAATAACGATTCGAGTCATCTTGATTCCCTTCAATGTGCAACACCGTCGATCGTCGAGGAATGGTTGTTCAGTTGTGCCGGAGCCGATTGCCAAAAGTGCAGCGGCCATACCTTATGCTAACTTTTGGGATGACTTGCCGCAAAGAATTGATTGACTCCAAATTGGCCAACAGGCTATGCCCGCGAATTCTTACGTCAATTTCCCAGAACGAGCGCGAGTTGACCAATTCAGCTTGCTGTTTGCCATGTGGTCCAACCGTCGGAGAATCGCAGTAAATCTCAGCGACAAGACATCGACAAAATTCCGATGAAGACTCATTTTCAGCGGTCAATTGTTGACACCGCGACCGCAAGGCGGATGATAAAAGGATTCTCTGCTTCGACACTCCAATTATCTCAGCTCCGTGGCCGGCAGATTCGCTCATTCGCGGTCTCGGATCGGTGACAACATTTGCGAGGAGATAACCAATATGTGCGCACAGGCAAGGAGACTCCCAATGACATTTTCGCGGCTAGCTGTGGCAGGGCTGGTGATATGCCTTTCCAGCAGCGTGTTGAGTGCTGCCGAGATTTCGGCTGCGGCCAAAGAACAGGCAGCCGAGATTCTCAAAAACTCCGAAATCGAAGGTGGCTTGATCGTCCACATTGGTTCCGGTGATGGGCAACTCACCGCGGCCTTACGTGCGAATGAGCGATTTCAAGTTCATGGCCTCGACACGGATACCACTGCCATCGGAAATGCTCGTGAGTTTATTCGCGAACTCGGCCTGTACGGCGATGTCTCCGTCGACCGCTTTGGCGGGAATCGTCTGCCTTACATCGACAATTTGATCAATCTTGTCGTTGCTGCTGATTTTGGCGACGTTTCCATGGATGAGGTGATGCGGGTATTAGCGCCCGAGGGTGTGGTCTATTTCCAACGAAATGGCATTTGGACGAAACAGGTCAAGCCTCGTCCGGACAACATCGACGAGTGGACGCACTTCATGCACGATGCCGGCGGCAATGCCGTGGCCCATGATGATGTCGTCGGCCCGCCTCGACATCTGCAATGGCTAGGAAGTCCACGTTGGTCGCGGCACCACGACCGCATGGCGAGTATGAGCGCTTTGGTATCGTCCGGTGGACGCGTTTTCTACATCATGGATGAAGGGTCGCGGATTTCGATTCAAATGCCGCCACGTTGGACGTTGGTAGCTCGCGACGCCTTTAACGGGACAGTCCTTTGGAAACGGCCATTAGTCGATTGGCACAATCACCTCTGGCCGCTGAAAAGTGGTCCAACCCAGTTGGCTCGCCGCTTGGTGGCCATCGGCCCGCGTGTTTATGTGACCCCCGGTTTTCGGGCACCGTTGATTTCGCTCGATGCGGCAACCGGCGAAGAGATCCAGACGTTTGAAAATACCGACGGCACTGAGGAGCTAATCGTTAACGATGGTTTGGTTTTCGCCGTCATCAACAAGGGCGAATCGGAACTTTCAAGTTACGCACCGGCCTACGGCGTCGTGGGCGACCAGGCCCGCGTTCGCGAGGAATGGGCGTGGAATGAAATGCCGCGCCAAATCGCGGCGTTCGAAGCAGAAAGCGGGCGTGAGCTTTGGCGAAAGGATACCGTTGTTTCCCCGCTGACGTTGTCGTCCGATCCGGAGCGGGTCTTTATGCACGACGGCGAGAAGGTTGTCGCCCTCGATCGCTATTCTGGTAACGAAGTTTGGCATTCGGCGCCAGCAGGGCGCGTCGAACGAATGACTTTCAATTTTGGTCCGAAGTTGGTCATTAAGGACAACATCGTGCTGTTTGCCGGTGGCGACCGCAACATGCAGGCCTTTAATGCCGCCTCGGGTGAAGTGATTTGGGAGGCACCCCACGCACGTGGTGGGTATCAGTCTCCAGAAGACTTGCTGGTTGCCGGCGGACTCGTCTGGTCGGCTCCGACAACCTCTGGTCGGGATTCGGGTGTCTTCACCGGACGCGATCTGGCGACCGGTGTGGTGAAGAAAGAATTCCCGCCGGATGTTGAAACCTATTGGTTCCATCACCGCTGCTATATCGCCAAGGCGACCGATAAATTTCTCATGCCCTCCCGTACGGGTATTGAGTTTGTCGATCAGCAGAAGGAAAGCTGGGATATCAATCACTGGGTGCGTGGCGGTTGTTTGTACGGTGTGATGCCATGCAACGGCCTCGTGTATGCTCCCCCACACAACTGTGCCTGTTATCCTGAAGCCAAATTGTACGGAATGAATGTGTTGGCACCGGCATCGCCGAGCCGCCGTGTTGTGGCGATGATTTCCGACGAAGATCGTTTGGAAAAAGGGCCGGCATGGAACATTCCGTATGCCGCACCAGCGATAAAGGATTACGATTGGCCTACGTATCGGCATGACTTGGGACGTAGTGGGTTCACGCGTCAGTCGATTCCTTCGTCAATTGATGTGGCATGGAAGGCTGATATTGGAGGACGATTGAGCAGCCTCACCGCTGCTGACGGGAAGTTATTTGTGGCCGATGTCGATGAGCATACAGTGCTGGCGCTCGATGCGAAGACCGGCAAGACGGAGTGGAGTTACACCACTGGTGGCCGGGTTGATTCACCCCCGACTTATCATGAAGGGACGGTCATCTTCGGTTCGACTGATGGATCTGTCTATTGCGTCGTTGCTTCGGATGGCCCGATGAACGGCAAGTTGAAGTGGCGTTTTCACGCGGCACCGGAAGACACCCGTCTGACTGCATTCGAACAATTGGAATCGGTTTGGCCCGTTCATGGCAGCGTGCTTGTGCGTGAAGGGGCAGCTTACTTTGTGGCAGGCCGATCGAATTATCTCGATGGCGGCTTGCATCTGTTCAAAATCGACGCCACGACTGGCGAGAAGCTTGCGCATCAAATCATCGACGACAAGGATCCGCAAAACAACAACGGACCTTTGCAGGATCGATTGCAAACCCTGCAGATGCCGGTCGGATTGGCGGACATCTTGTCGAGTGACGACGAACATCTCTATATGCGATCGCAATTGTTCGACTTTGACGGAAACCGCAAATCGTTGGGACCGCATTCCGGTCAAGCCGAAGTTCAGGGAAGCGTGCAAACCGGCGAAGGTGTTCACCTGTTTGCTCCGATGGGCTTCTTGGACGATACCTGGTTCCACCGTTCGTACTGGGTCTTCGGTCGGAGTTTTGCCGGCGGTCATAACGGATACTACCAGGCGGGCCGATACGCACCGTCGGGCCGAATCCTTGTGGCTGACGACAAGAATGTGTACGGATTCGGTCGTAATGAGAAGTATCTTCGATGGACGACCGTGCTCGAACACGAATTGTTCGCGGCCAGCAAAGTGCCGCCACCGGCTCCTTCACCGCAAGTGGCACGACGTGGCGGTTCGACGATGGTTCAATTCGAAAGCACGAAAAGCCTTGATCCGACTAACAAGGCGATCGCCGTATCAGCTTGGATCAAAACGGAACGACCCGACGGTGTGATTGTCGCCCGCGGCGGCCCGGCTGAAGGGTATGCCCTTGTTTTGCGTGGTGGAGAGCCGGCGTTTGTCGTGCGCTCCAACAGTGAAGTTTCGCGAATTCAAGCCCGTAAGTCAGTAGCGAATGAATGGGCTCATGTTGTTGGCATGCTGACGGAAGACAAAGAATTGTTCCTGTACCTCAATGGCGAACTGGTCGCTAGAGGAAAGTCCAAAGGGCTCATCACGAAGGACCCGGCCCAGGCGCTGGAAATCGGTGCCGATGACGGTGGAGCGGTCGGCAATTACCAAAGCCCGCTCGGCTTCAACGGTGTGATTGACGAAGTCAAGATTTATCACGGCACTCTCAGCGAGGCTGAGGTGAAGGCTCACTTCGAGAACTCACGTGAAGCGACTGCTGCGAACGCCAAATTGGTACTATCCTGCAATTTTGACACGGGCAATGCAGCCGATAGCTCGGGTGAAGGAAACCACGGAAAACAGGTCGGTGCCCAATACACCATGGAAGGCAAGATGGGACGCGCCATGACGTTCGCCAGTCGGGGTTCGGTCGCGAACCGCGGTGGCTCTTATGTCGAGCATGAGTGGGCCGAAACTGTTCCGCTGCTCGTGCGGAGTATGGTTCTGGCGGACAAGACTCTGTTCATCATGGGGCCGCCCGACCTGGTCGACGAAGAAGAAACGTTTGCCCGCATTATGGCCAAGGATGAAGAGGTGAACGCCCAATTGGCCGAACAAGACCGGGCTCTCGACGGAGAAATGGGTGGAAAGCTGTTCGCCGTTTCGGCGACAACTGGTGAAACGTTGGCCGAATACGAAACCGACAGTTTGCCGGTTTGGGATTCGTTGATTGCCGCCAACGGTCGACTGTACTACGCGACCATTGACGGCGACATCGTTTGTTACGCCGGTAAATGACGTCAACTGGTCTACGACAAGGCGAAGCTTGCGTTGCAGCGAGCTTCGCCTTGTTATTTGCGCATGTTTTCAGAATGTATGCGGCCCCTCTTCGGCCGGCCTTGGAGGTGACCAATGAAAACGTTCCTGTTATCGATCATTCTAGCCGGATATGGATTCGTCGCGGACGGTCTCTGCGCGGAAGCCGAATCGTTGTACTTTCCGCCGCATGACGGGGAATGGAAGTCCGTTAAGCCGACAACTCTTGGCTGGAATACCGAGAAGCTCGCAGCGGCTATTGACTATGCCGGGTCGCAGCGCTCGTCAGGGCTTCTGATTCTTAAAAACGGCCGCATCCTCGCCGAGAAGTACTGGCCGGCTGAGAATTGGGACAGCGAAGGCAAGTTCGCTGCAAGACTGCACGGTCAGGATAAAGATGGACACAACATCGAAGATGTTGCGTCGGTCCAAAAGAGTGTCGCGGCACTGTTGGTGGGGATTGCGCAGCATAAGGGGTTGCTGAATATTAACGACCCCGTCCATAAACACCTCGGGGTTGGTTGGTCGCGGGCAACGCCCGAGCAGGAAGCCCAAGTGACCATGCGCCACCTCATTACGATGACAAGTGGACTTAAGGCCGATCTCACTTATGAGGCGCCTCCCGGTACACGTTGGTTCTACAACACGACTGCCTATAGCCATTCGATTCACGTAACAGCAGCGGCGGCCGGCAAGTCGCCTAACGAGTTGACTGCTGAGTGGTTGATCGGTCCATTGGGGATGAAGCATTCCAAGTGGGTGGAACGTGGAGCCGGGCTGTTCACTCCGAACATTAAGGACACGAATGTTTTTGGTTTCGCCACGACAAACAGGGACCTGGCCCGTGTGGGCCTGATGGTACTGGCCGATGGAAAATGGGAAGATCAGATCATCATTGCGGATACGCAGTACCTGTACGACGCGACGCATCCGTCCCAGTCCATTAACCCTTCCTATGGGTACTTGTGGTGGCTCAATGGTCAGAAGATTTTTCGTCGGGGAGCCGGCAAGACCGCCTTTGACGGGCCGCGCAACCCCAATGCGCCGGACGATCTCATTGCCGGGCTCGGTGCCCTGGGCCGAAAGTTGTATGTCGTGCCGTCGATGGGCCTCGTTATTACCAGGTTGGGAAATCAACCTCCCGATGCTGGTTTTGACCGTAAGTTCTGGCGGCTGTTGATGGACGCCTCACCGCAATAGTGAATTTGGCATGGCGGCGGTCCGGAAGTAAATTGACCGGTACCTACCGTTTGCAGTTGAATAGAAGGGATGCCGCTTGTCGGCATCCGTCAGCAAAATCGATAGCATTTGCGTTAATAGGCTGATTCAATTGCCACGTAAATGACGCCTCAAGGCAGCGATCAGAAAAGGATTCCGAAATGAACCGCCTCAATGTTTGCATAGCTGCGATGCTGTTTGGTTTCGCTTTGCAAGTTGCATCGGCCGATGAATTCTCGCTGCACAACTTCGAGCGGAAGCAATTGACCGACGTCTACTTCTCCGAGGGGGCCAACGCCGGAGATATCAACGGGGACGGAACGGCCGATGTCGTCTACGGACCGTACTGGTTTGCCGGCCCGGAATACACGACGAAGCATGAAATCTACGAGCCGGTTCCCCAAAACATGGACCGCTATGCCGACAATTTCTTCTCGTGGGTGTACGACTTTAATGGTGATGGGCGCAGCGATGTATTCGTGGTCGGGTTCCCAGGAACTCCTGCATACGTTTACGAGAATCCCGGCGACGGGAATTTCGGCACGCATTGGACCAAGCATCAAGTCTTCGATTGGGTCTCGAATGAATCCCCACAACTGGTTGACCTGGTTGGCGATGAACGCCCCGAGCTTGTTTGCACGCGAGACGGCCATTTTGGTTTTGTCACGGTCGACTGGGATGACCCGTTGGGAACGTGGAACTTCCATGCGATATCCGAAAAAGTCACGGCAGCGAAGTTTGGACATGGGCTCGGGATTGGCGACGTCAACGGGGACGGACGGCAGGACATTATCCATGCTAAGGGTTGGTACGAACAACCGGCAGAACGTCCCGAGGGATCGCGTTGGCAGTCGCATGATGTGATGTTCACGACGGCGTACGGCGGAGCGGAAATGTATGCCTACGATGTCGATGGTGATGGCGACAATGATGTCATCACGAGTTTGGCGGCACATGACTTCGGGTTGGCGTGGTACGAGCAAATCGGCTCTGGTGACGACGTGTCGTTTAAGCAGCACCTCATCATGGGGAGCCATCCTTCGGAGAACAAATATGGCGTCCTGTTTTCCGAATTGCATTCGGTCAACCTCGTCGACATCGACGGCGACGGGTTGAAGGACATTGTGACCGGGAAAACCTATTGGTCGCATCACCGGCAAAGTCCGATGTGGGATGCGGGGGCCGTCGTTTACTGGTTTCGACTGGTTCGCGGCGAAGGTGGCGTCGACTGGGTCCCGTATCAAGCGGATGGCGAAGCGGGCATCGGTCGGCAACTTTCGATTGCCGATATTAATGCCGATGGATTGCCCGACATCGTTGTGGGTGGAATGAAAGGGGCGCACGTTCTAACCCATCAAAAAACGACCGTCGACGAAGCTGTTTGGAAGGATGCGCAGCCAAAGATTTATGACGGTGAACCTAAACCTTCGACAGAAGGGGCACAATCAAGTCGCGGGCCCAAATCGCAGATTAACGGTCGGGGTGGCCGAGTTGCAGGCGCTGTCGAGGCCGAGTTGCTGCCGGCGCAAGTCACGGCGGGACGCATTCGAACGCAATCGATGGCGAATTTCCAAGGAGACAATTGGAGCGGCAACGCCCAAATGTGGTGGACTGGTGCGCGACCCGGAGACAAGTTGACGATCAAGCTACCGCCGAAGACTGGCACAGTTGATCTCGAGTTCGTGCTGACCCGTGCGCGGGATTACGGCATTGTGCAATTGACGATGGACAACGAGCCGTTGGGTAAACCGATTGACCTTTACAGTCCCGAAGTGGTGACGACAGGCGTGCTGACGTTTCGTAACGTCATTCTCAAGCCGGGTCCGCATACGCTGGCGGTGCAGATCCTGGGTGCGAATCCTCGGGCAGAAAAAGCCTATATGTTCGGGTTTGACTATCTGCGATTAGCTTCCGAAGGCGAGGAATCGCCTGCTCCGGAACCGGTTGAGACTGGTTTCCCGGCGACAGCATCGAACGGCCGCGTGCTGAATTTGGATTTTGAGAAAGGCACACTCGAGGACTGGACCGCCACTGGTAATGCTTTTGAGGGTCAACCGATAAAAGGAGACACTGTTGGTCCGCGTCGCCGCGGCAGTCGTAGCGGCCATCAGGGTGATTATTGGATTGGCGGATTTGAAAAGGTCCAGGATGCTCCGACCGGAACATTGACTTCGGTACCGTTTGTCGTCAGACATCCGTTCGCCACATTTTTGATGAATGGCGGTAGCCACGAAAGCACACGCGTCGAACTGGTCCGCCAGGATTCCGGACGAGTCTGTTACATGATCAACGGGCAAGACGACGAAGAAATGCGGCAAATCGTCGTCGATTTACGGGGGCATATGGGAAAAGAGATTTTCATTCGGTTGGTGGACGAGCACAAAGGTGGATGGGGACACGTCAATTTTGATCACTTTCGATTTCAGGATATCCGGCCGACACGTCCCACACCGGGAATGTTGCAACTCGTCGCCGACGAGTATCCCCATGCGGGCTTAACCGGTGAACAAGCTGCCGAGTCGATGAAATTGCCGGATGGATTTAGCGTCGCTCTCGGTGCAGCAGAACCGGAGGTGAAACAACCGATTGCCATGGCTCTCGATGATCGCGGTCGAGTATGGGTTGCGGAAGCCTATGAATACCCCTTCCGGGCTGAGGGAGAAAAAGGCCGCGACCGAATTCTGGTTTTCGAAGATACCGATGGCGACGGATCGCTCGACAAAAAGAAGGTGTTCGCCGAAGGTCTCAACCTCATCAGCGGGTTGGAAGTTGGTTTTGGTGGGGTATGGGTCGGAGCGGCCCCTTATCTTCTGTTTATTCCCGACCGCGACGGCGACGACGTGCCTGACGCGGCCCCGCAAAAGCTTCTCGATGGCTGGGGATACCAGGATACGCACGAAACGTTAAACGCCTTCACCTGGGGACCCGACGGCTGGTTGTACGGCTGTCACGGTGTGTTTACGCAGTCTCGCGTGGGTAAGCCGGGCACGGCGGATGAAGATCGCATCCCGCTCAATGCGGCGGTTTGGCGTTATCATCCAATCCGCCACGAATTCGATGTCTTTGCGCATGGCACGAGTAATCCCTGGGGAGTCGACTTTAACGACCACGGCCAGGCGTTTGTGACGGCGTGTGTGATTCCGCATTTGTTTCACATCATTCAAGGGGCACGGTACCAGCGTCAGGCAGGACAACATTTCAATCCCTATACATACCGCGACATCGTCACGATCGCCGATCACCTGCATTACCTGGGTGCAACTCCGCATACCGGGAACAGCAAATCGGATGCCGTCGGTGGCGGCCATGCGCATGCCGGTGCGATGATCTATCTCGGGGGCGTTTGGCCGGACCGATACCGCAATCAAATCTTCATGAACAACATCCATGGCCAACGGCTGAATATGGATATCCTCAAGCCGAATGGTTCGGGGTACGTCGGCAGTCACGGTCCTGATTTCTTGTTGACGGGCGACCAGGCCTCGCAAATCTTGAACTTGCGTTACGGGCCTGATGGACAAGCGTGGATGATCGATTGGTACGACATGCAGGCTTGTCACCGGCGGGACGCCAGCGTCCACGACCGGAGCAACGGTCGGATCTACAAGATCAGTTATGGCAAATCGGCAAACACAAGCGTGAACTTACAAGAACTGAGCGACCTGGAGTTGGCGGAACAGGCGTTGAACGAGAATGATTGGTACGTGCGGCATTCGCGGAGAATTCTCCAGGAACGTGCGGCGATCCGGTCGATCGATGCAGCCGCGCAGGAACGCTTGTTGTCGATTGCGACGACCCACGCAGAGGACGCACGCCGCCTGCGAGCGATGTGGGCGCTACATGTCATTGGTAAGTTTGACGCGAAATTGGCAAATCAATTGCTATCAGATCGAAGTCCGTATGTGCGTGGTTGGGCGATTCAACTGGCGTTGGAGGAGTCGACTGGCCCATTGGCGCCTGCGGTTGTCAATCGCCTGACGCAGGTGGCTCGCGAAGACGAGTCGCAGGTTGTCCGTATGTATGTTGCCTCGGCATTGCAACGCATTCCGCTGGAGCAGCGTTGGCCAATCCTCAACGCGTTAACCAGCCATTCAGAAGACGCGGGTGATCACAACTTGCCTTTGATGTATTGGTATGCCGCCGAGCCGTTGGCTGAAATCGATGCGGAGCGTGCCTTAGCCTTGGGTTTAGCAGCGGGAGAATCAATTCCAGTATTGCGTGAGTTCATGCTCAGACGTATTGGAAGCTCCGACGTCGATGCGCTGCCTTTACTTGTGGGTGGATTGGGTAGGGCGCGAGACGATGAACTGCAATTGACTTTTCTCAAGGCAATTCGTGCTGCACTACAGGGGCAACGCCAAGTGAAGCCACCGGCCGAGTGGGAAGCGGTGGCGGCGTCGCTTGCCCGCAGCGGCAATGAAGAAGTCCGCTTGCAGGCTCGGGCGCTAGGTGTGACATTCGGCGACAAGGCGGCCGTCACATCGTTTCGTGCGCTTGTTAATTCGAAGACGGCCGACGATGCCTCGCGTCGTGAAGCCCTTGAATCTTTGTTGGCGGCGAATGCTCCGCAACTTGTCGGTTTGCTGCAGGAACTCGTTGGCGATTCTGCGGTGCGCGACATCGCGCTGGGAGGTTTGGCGCAATTCGACGATCCAGGAACAGCGAGCCTTGTGTTGTCGGCCTATAGCGGGTTGTCGCCCAAAGAAAAACGAATTGCCTTGGGAACGCTGTGCTCCCGCGCTGCTTATGCCAAGGAGTTGTTGAACGCTATCGAACAGAAGCGCGTGGCGGGGACCGATTTGACCGCAGACCTTGTGCGGAGATTGCAGTATTTGCGCGACGATGAAATTAATCAGCGCCTCTTGGAAGTGTGGGGCAATGTTCGCGAGACTGCAGAAGATAAAGTACGCATGATCGCAGAATACAAACAGTTGCTCGCATCGCCTGGCGAGGCCGATGTGGCACTTGGTCGAGCCGTATTTGCAAAGACGTGTCAACGGTGTCACACGCTGTATGGTATCGGCGAGAGAATCGGGCCTGATCTGACCGGATCGAATCGGACCAATCTCGACTATCTCCTTAGTAACATTATCGATCCCAGTGCCGTGATGGCGAAGGAGTACCGTCAGTCGATCATTATCACTACCAATGGTCGTGTGATTACCGGGATTGTGCGATCAGAGAACGACAATGCCGTGACTATTCAAACGGCAGAGGCGACAGTCATTGTCCCCAAAGACGAAATCGACGAACGGATTGCCAGCGACAAATCGATGATGCCGGACGACCAGTTCAAACAATTCAGCGAGCATGAAGTTCGTTCGGTCATCGCTTACCTAAGTGGCAAGCAACAGGCACCTTTGTTGGCGACACGAGAGAATTCCTCACTGATGTTCAATGGCAAGGATTTGGCCGGCTGGCATGGTCGTGCGGATCTGTGGTCGGTGGAAAACGGAGAACTGGTGGGCCGGACGGAAGGCCTGCGACGGAACGAGTGGATTGTCAGCGATCTCACTGCGACCGACTTTCGATTGAGGCTGGAAGTGAAGCTGGTCGACAACGCCGGCAACAGTGGCATTCAATTTCGCAGTGAAGCGCACGACGGGAGCGTCAGTGGTTACCAAGCCGACATCGGTGCCGGCTGGTGGGGAAAACTGTACGAAGAACACGGACGCGCACTTTTATGGAAGGAGTCGGGTGAGGAGCACGTCAAGCTAGGAGACTGGAACACGTATGAAGTTCACGCCGAGGCGAGCCGCATACGTACATATATCAACGGGCAACTGTGTGTTGATTTAGACGATCCCAAAGGGGCCCGGCGAGGGATCTTTGCGTTTCAGTTGCACTCTGGTGGAAAAACCGAGGTTCGCTTCCGCAAGATTCAGCTGGAAGTGCTTGACGAGTTTGTGCCGGCAGCCAATGTCGCAGGGGATTGATAATTCGATGGAACCTGAGGCATAAACACCCGGTGTGGCCCACAACATAGTTACTCGGTAGGGCAAGCAGCAGTGAGGATCTGTTTTTCATAAGGGACTTGAAATGGCTTATGACGACACATTGGTTGTGGAACACATCAAGGCGACACACAATACTGATCTGCTCACCGAGCGGGAGAAGCATTTGGTTGGGTTGGCAGTCACGATGACCCGTGGATGCCAGGTCTGCACGCGAAACCGTATCGAGAAAGCACGCAACATCGGGATTTCCGATGAAGAGTTGAACGCCCTAGTCGCCGTAACATCGGCGGTTAACAGCGGAGTGACAGCCGCCACCGCACGCGTTGCATTTGGCATGCTGGAACAAGAAAAGGACGCCGAATGCGGCGATGTCTGTTCGCCGACACCGGGGTGAAGGATCGGAAGCGAATGCAAGGCGTCGTAAAAATCGGGACTGTCGGTGAGGAACGGTTCGTCGTTAGCGAGCAACATTCGATCGACTTCGCATACGACGGGATGCCGCAGATCCTATCGTCACCCTGGCTGATTTGGTTTTTAGAACATGCGGCGCGAAACGCCGTGCTGCCTCATCTCGAACCTGGCGAAAGTACGGTCGGTGTTGTCATCAATGTCGAGCATTTCGCGGCGACGCCTGTGGGTGAAGAAGTCGTTTGCCGTGCTCGCGTCATTTACGTCGATGGGCCTTTGATTTCTTTTCAGTTTGAAGCATACGACGAACACGAGCAGATCGCTCGGGGAATGCATAAGTTGCGCATCATTGAAGCAGCACGACTGGCGAACCGGGTTAACAAGAAGAGAACTCAGCCCTAGCACATCGAAGAGAATCGTATGACCTCAAGACATTGGGCCGAATTCAGGTCAGTCGGAAATACCATTGCTTTGCTTGCAATAGCTGCGTTTTTGTATCCGACGGCCGTTGCAGGCGACGACTCGGCTGCGACTGCGAGTTCTCGAAGGCCCAACTTCGTCATCATTTTTGCCGATGACCTCGGATATCAAGATTTGGGTTGCTTCGGTTCGCCGAACATCAAAACGCCCAACATTGACCGGATGGCCCGAGAAGGCATGCGCTTCACCAACTTTTACGCACAAACCGTCTGCGGTCCATCACGAGCCGCGCTAATGACTGGGTGCTATCCGTTGCGGGTTGCCAAGAGGAATAACCAAGTCGATATTCACCCGTTTCTACACACAAAGGAAATTACGATTGCGGAAGTCCTCAAAACAGTCGGCTATGCAACGGCGTGCTTCGGAAAGTGGGACTTGGCGGGTCACACTCAGACGAAATACGACCGAGAATTGCTTCCGACCAAACAGGGCTTCGATTTTTTCTTCGGAACACCCACCAGCAACGACAGCAAGGTGAACTTGTTGCGAAACGAATCGGTCATCGAGAACAAGGCCGACATGGATCTGTTGACCAAACGTTATATCGACGAAGCGATCGTATGGATCCGTAGTCACAGTGATCAGCCGTTTTTTGTCTATATCCCGCATACGATGCCGCACACGCTTCTCGGTGCGTCGTCGCAGTTTCGAGGAAAGTCGGCAAGGGGCCTTTATGGCGATGTTGTTGAGGAGATCGATTGGAATTGCGGACGCATTCTCGATTGCCTGGACGAGCTTGGTGTGGACGAGCATACCTATGTTGTGTTTACCAGCGACAACGGTCCCTGGTGGATCAAGCAGGAGCATGGCGGATCGGCCGATCCTCTACGCGGGGCAAAGACGTCAACTTGGGAAGGCGGATTGCGAGTTCCGTGTGTTGTCCGTGCTCCCGGAAGCGTCCCTGCAGATCAGGTGTGCGATGAGATTACCAGCACGATGGATTTCCTGCCCACATTGGCTCGCCTTGCAGGAGCCGAAGTTCCCGCAGACCGCGTGATCGATGGGCACGACATGACCGATTTGCTGCACGGAGTTAAGGACGCAAGAAGTCAAACGGAAGCATTCTATTACTTTCAGCATACGCATCTGCAGGCCGTTCGTTCCGCCAAGTGGAAACTGCACCTCGTCCGACCGGCAGAACCGCCTTGGGGACCAAAATGGGCGAGACATATTGATCCCAAAGACGTCATCGAAGTCAAAAGCCCGATGCTGTTTGACTTGTCGACCGATATTGGGGAGACGACCGATGTGGCGACTTCCCATCCGGACGTCGTTCAGCGGCTTTTGAAGTTGGCGGAATGGGCAAGTCACGACATTGGCGATTATGACAGAATTGGAAAAAACGCCCGCTTCTTCGATTCCGATCCACCGCGACCGGATGCGGCAAAATGGGTCAATCAATAGCCCCGGCCTGTTCAACCGAATCGTCCATTCGACGCGCTGAGTGCCTTATTCAACGCTTTTTGATGCCCGTTGGAGCCGTCGCGCTCCGGTCATCGGCTCGGCCCCTCGCGGATCCTTAAGCCGCCGACAACGCTGGGTGGTTAACGGTCGGTGAATGAAGATCACCTCAGTTGACGGCTGACATCCTATTTCGGAACAATCCACGCAGCCAATGAATCTGCGTCGTCGTCCATTAGGAGTCACATTGTGTTTGCGATGATACGTAGTTTTTCAATAACAGCCGTGACGAGCGAGGCAGTGCATGAGGCGATGGTATGACATGGATGCAGCCGATGCGCTGCGCGAACTCCATTCGGACTGCTCCGAAGGACTGTCCGACGAGCAAGCAGTTAGCCAGCGTGAGAAGTTCGGCCCGAATGAACTGGTCGAAACCGGTGGTCGCGGTCCTTGGCGGATTCTCTGGGAGCAACTCAGCGGTGCGAAGATTTTTTGGGGCGGCAATGATGACAGCATTCGCAGGGTGGGTTCTGCGCAGTGACAAGTAATGGAGTTTGAAGAAATGAGCATCAACCCTGAGGCCGCACATGTGGCTGTGGCCGAAGCTTCGAATAACAGCCGGCCATCGCAGGACGCGCATTTGTTACCGGTCGACGAGGCTTTCGGGGCGTTCGGTTCGTCGAAA
>JANQRQ010000319.1 GCA_028284485.1 Planctomycetaceae bacterium
CCCCAGCCACCCGCCGATCTAGTCCGGCTATCCAAAGAAGTCACGCTAAGACGCGGAGGCGCGAAGATGACAATGGCAAGTGGTAGTGTGCGTGCTTGCGCGCACAGAACATCGTGGCGGCTGCGGCAGGCTATTCGACTGCCGAGTTCATTCCATCTGTCGGGGAACAAAAAAGGGGACATTCAACATTTCTATTTCATTCGAAAGTGACACGAAGTGTGTACGACTGGCCGAAAGTAGAATGTCCCCTTTTTGCAGCGGGTGGCTGGGGCGTCTTGCGACGGTAAATTAATCTGCGACTCGCTTCGAAGGTTGCAGTTGTAATCAACGAATCTCGCGAGATAGCCCCAGAGTGGCAGTTACTATCGTGACAAATTGTGCACGGTGTTATGAATCACGCCTTCGATCGGCTCGCCGTTCGATCCGGTCACGAAGTAGCGAATCTCCATGCACCAAGTCGGTTCGATCTCGGGCATCTCCAGAAACAAAGTCTTCCGATCGTCCGACAATTCGGCGGACGCCACTTGCAGCGCATGCTCGTCGTAATGCTTGGAACCGTAATTCGCCGTCCGTTTCAGCGACCAGACTTTCACGGCAAAGTTCTGCAGATCACCGGCGCTCGCGGGATCGAGTTCCCCGCTGAACTCGATTTCCATGCCGTTCGTTTTGGCGTGCAGGCCGATCGGCAAGTGCACCGGCTTGCCTGTATACCGAATTCGGTAGAAGCCGCCCGGTTGATGCTGACTGCCGGCCCAGGCGAACATGCCACAGGTATAAAGCTGTCCGTCGACGGGGTGAAAGCGGCCACGAATCACGCCGGTCGGAAATTGCGGGATCGGCAGTTCGCACATGCCCCCCTGCACTTGCCCGTTGACGCGTTCATGCGGCACGACATAGACCTTGCCGTACCCGTACGACAGGTTCAGCAGCGATCCCGAAATCGGTCCCCATTGGTCGCTGTCGACCCACAACAGTTCCGCGGGCGAACGATCGAACTCGTTTGTAATCCAACATAACGGCTGTTCCATGGCGTCGTCGGAGTCGTCGGTGACATCGTGGTAGCCGAACATGTTGCCGTAAAAGCCCCCTTCCTGAACCCAATTAATGCGGTTCTTGGGATTCCAGTGTCCTTCCTGGTCGGTCACGATGAATGTTCCATCGGGATTGAGGCACACACCGTTGGCCGCGCGAAAACCATTCGCAAGAATGTCGGTCCGCTCGCCGTCCGGGCTAACTCGCAGCAGCGTGCCATGATGCGGCACGAGCGCCGGCAGTGCGTGCCGGGCCGACTTCGCATAATAGAAGTTCCCCTGGTCGTCGGTTTGCAAACCCATGGCGAATTCATGGAAGTGGTCCGTCACCTGATGATCGTTATTAAAGTTCTCGAAATAGTCGATTTCGCCGTCATCATTCAGATCGTGCAGAATGACCAATTGGTCGCGACACGTGATGTAGATTTCGCCGTCGACGATTTTCACGCCGAGCGGTTGAAACAATCCCGACGCAATGCGTTGCCAGGTGAGTCCAGCTGCTGCATTGTTGAGACCGGTGACGTGCCAGATATCGCCGTCCCAGGCGGAAAGGATGGCTTCATTGCCGTCCGGAAAGAAGTCGATCCCCGTTAAACGTACTTGGCACAACCAGGGGTTGTCTTCCGGACGGGTGAGCACATCGACTGCGAACGGTCCGTCATCATTTCCGACGATTGGTGCGGTGGTGACTTTGGTCGGCCAACGTGGCGGACCGCCATGTGTCAGTGGTTCGAGGTCGAGGTCTGTCGCCTCGAAGTGGCCGATTTGTTTCTCAACGTCGCCGGCAACCGCCATGAAGTCGCTGCCCGGTGGCATCCCTGCAGTCCACAGCAGGAAGTTGATCGGATCAGGCCCGGCGGGGATCTTCAGTCGCAGATTTCCCTCTTCCAGCGGCAGCCATTTGACGTTTTCCGGGGCGAAGCGAATGCCGGCAGCAATGTCGCGGCTGAGGGGCCGGCTGCGCACGATCGATCCGCTGTGCCCGTTTCCGCTGACGTCGGCGACCGTGTCGGCTTCAACGCGCGCGAGATCCCAAATTGCGGTTGCGTCATTTGGAAAGTTTCCGTTCGAAGGAGCAAGTTCCGCTGCGTTTAATTGGCGCGCGTAAAAGCGGAGCTGGTCAATTTCTCCATCGAAATACGACTGCGGTTCTGGGAAGTCGGGTGCGGTATACCCAATCCGCACCACGTGCCGCCGGGCCTGCCGTTTGGGGCTGAGACGGCTGCTCCCCTCGAGTTTTCCATCGATAAACAGCTGCACTTCGCCGCTCTCTTCTTGCCAGGTCATGGCGACGTCGTGCCATTGGCCGTCATTGACAGAGCGGCGTGACCGAACGGCTCCGACCCAACCTATGTCGAAGCAGAGTTTCCCGCCGCGTACGAATAATGTTTTGCCGTCCCGCACCCACTCGCCTGATTTTGCCGCCTTGGAGAACAGCGTTCCGCCCGAATCCGTGCGAATCCGCGCTGTGATGGAGTAGTCGCTTTTGGTCATATCGAACACCTGCGAGCCGTCGACTTCGACGCTGGTTGTGCCATTAAAGAGCTTCTCGGCAGCGGTTTGGTCTTTGGGTGATCGTGTGTCGCCCACGACGGTGACAATCGCCTGGCCGGCTGATTCGGAATCGACTGCGACCAGTTGTGGCTCGTCTTCGGGGTGGTGCGCGACTTGCAGAATCATGTCGCGCGATCGTGGGCCGATGTTGAGCGAGCGTGTGAAAACGGGTGCATGTTCGGTGTTCAACAATCCCGGCGATTCCAGCACAGAAGAGTCGCCGACCGTGTACGAAATAATGACTCGATCGTTGTAGTAGTACATGCCCTTGTAGTGAGACCAATCGCGGGGCAATGGCCCGTACAACCGATCGTCGCGGCCGCGCAGCCGCGGGTCTTCAAATGTTGTCGAGCTTGGTTCTGCCCATCCGGGGCCGGTCGGATTGGAAAACTTGACGTCTCCCACGACTCGCGGATGTATTTGATGCCGTCCGTTGAAATGAATCCCGTTCCAATCGATGAATCCGGTTCCGCTCCAGGCGGCTGCGACGCGCATCGTATCGTGGTCGAAAACCATCCAGTGCTGACCCCGAGAGACTCCCCCTGGTCCCGGATCGAGACGGACAGCGATACCCTTGTACGCGAAGTTGGAAGCATCCGTGCCTATTTCGTACGTGTTGACCAGGTTGGGACCGTAGTCCATGTTGACCCACGGTTCGATATTTGTCGGCTCCGGGCCGCGTGTGTCCCCCTTGGGCAACCGTTCCAAATAGCTGGCATCGATTCTTGCGTATTGCGACGGGTTGTCATCCTTGAGGTAGGCCTCGCGAATGTAATGGATCACATCATACTTTTGCTGGGGCACCATCCACGCTTGTGCCACCATCATGCCGAATCCGCGCGTCAACGTTTGATACATCGTGTGCGGATCGTTGCCGTTTTTGAATTTGCCGGAAGCGAACCGCAAAGAAGTCGGCAAAGAACCGGGCCTGGTGTGCGTTCCGTGACAGTTGATACACAGTCGGTTGTAAATCGCTTCGCCGCGATCGTAACTGTCATCGTCGAGATCGCGAATCATACCGGCATGATCGATATGCGACTCGTATTCCGGCAAAGGTTTCGCCGCATACAACGCGGCAGGCGGTTCCAGTTCTCGTGCGCGTGACGGACCGAACTCGACAACCTCCATCACATAGCGCATTAAGTCGAGCACTTGCTGCCGACTCGCGAGTTGATTCACTTGTCCGGCGGGCATGATCGACTGTGTGTTGTTAACAACTTCGTCGATATCTTCTTTAGCGATTTCGATGATGCGTCCCGGTTGAGTGGCATCACGCACGGCGATTTGGCCGTTGTCATTGGGAACCGGCAGCCCGACGACCGTTCGACCGTCGAGTGTAATCACGGTGACCGACTCGAATCCTTTGCGAATTTTCTTGGACGGATCCAAAATTGACTCGACGATATGCAGGTCGGTGACTTCTTCGGGAAGCTTTGCCAAGTTCGGGCCGAGCCCATAATCCCGCGCGCCGACCGTGTGACATTTCGTGCAAGCCATATAGGGTTGGTAGAACAGAACGGCGCCTCGCTTGGGGTCGCCGAGTGCCCTGGCAACGCGTGCGAGATTCTCTGGATTCTCCTCTAAGAGCCGCTGTTCCAACGCCTGAGCCAAAACCGTGTTGGGGAGGCTGGCGAGAAGGCACAAAACGATTGAAGCAGAAACCAGTTTCATGGGAAGTCTCGTTTCGGAACAATTCGGGGCAAGCAATGATCGTTGGCCATAATATCAGGAATCTTCAATGTAACGTGTTGCGGAGTCGCCTAGCTACTGCGGAGCGCGACATTTGACCAACTGTCCCATTGAGGTCAATTCTTGTATATCCGGTCTAATCAACGATTTCCGCTGCCGTAAGGGCGATTCGCTGCAGCGATGCTGTCGGCGATTTCGTACAATGCAGGGAGAACTCTCCGATGCTTCCGGCGCGAGCCTTTTCTCCAAACCTGTGTCGACGTAGTCATAATGGAACACAATCCGTCCGAAATGACGACTTCAGAGATTGCAGCTGGCTGAGGAACGAATGACTGCTGATATCAACACCGAATTGCCACCTCCACCATTCAGCCACCGGCGCCGTTGGGCTTCGGAGCAGGCGATCAGTTTTCTGATGCAACAAGCGGTCGAAAACCGTGATGTGGTGTCGCTCGCGGCCGGGTTGGTTGACCAGGCGTCGCTGCCGGTAAGTGAGACCCGCACAGTTTTGGAAGAAGAATTGCGGGACGCCGACCATGCACGAGAGATGCTGCAGTATGGGACGACGGCCGGATTGGAAAAGCTCCGCGAAACTCTGGTCGAGCATCTCAGCCGGCTCGAACAGCGCTCCGCGATGGAAATGGATCTTACTGCCGACCGAATTGTCCTCACGACCGGCTCGCAGCAATTTCTGTCGTTAGTCGGCGAAGTATTATTGGATCCCGGCGACATCTGTTTGGTTGCCGCTCCAACCTATTTCGTATTCTTGGGAAATCTGAATGGATTGGGCGCACGTGCGATCTCCGTGGCAACTGACGCCGACGGCATGCGTATGGATGCGCTGGAGGCCCAACTGGAGCGGCTCGAAAGCGAAGGAGAGTTGGAACGGGTCAAGTTGATCTACCTGGTGAGCTATTACAGCAATCCCAGCGGGCTGAGTTTGTCGGAAGATCGCCGGTCGGAAGTTGTTGAAATCGCTCGGCGCTGGTCGAAACGCCACCGCATTATGATATTGGAAGACGCCGCCTATCGAGAAATGCGATACGATGGCCCTGTCTTTCCCAGTGTTTGGAGCCACGACGTTCCGAACGAGTCCGTCATTTTGACTCAGACTTTTTCCAAGAGCTTTTCGCCCGGCATTCGCGTCGGCTACGGCATTTTGCCTCGCGATTTGGTCGACCCGATTTGCGACCGCAAAGGAAATGAAGATTTCGGATCGTCGAACTTCGGCCAGCACATTATTTCGGGCATCTTCGATCGTGGATTGTATTACCCGCATGTGGAGCAGGTTCGCGCCTCGTATCGTTCCAAGCGGGATTGCATGCTCGACGCGGCTGATAAGTATTTCGGCGACATTCCCGGTGTCTCGTGGGTCCATCCGCATGGTGGCTTGTACGTTTGGATGACATTGCCCGACTCGGTCGACACCGGATTCGACGGCTCGCTGTTCGACCGGGCGACGAAACACGAAAAAGTGATGTACGTGCCCGGAGAATTGTTCTATGCCGGATCGACGGCGGAGAAATTCACGCATCAGATGCGTTTGAGCTACGGCGTGCAGACACCGGAAGGGATCGACGAAGGGATGCGCCGCTTGTCGCAAGCGGTACGGGCAATGTTGTAATTCCGGTCCCAATGTCCGAAATGCTCCATGAGATTCCTTCGCGCGAATTGGCTCGTTCCCTAACCAATTTCTCGAAATGAGGGGTTTCACTCCAGGCATCTGCGTCAATTGATCCTGAATGGTAACGATTGCCCGATTTGATTGAACGTTCTCTGCCTTTCTTAACGATAATGACAACTGTCGATGCGACTATCAGCAAGCGCTGCCGCTCGTATTGAACACGAATCGCTCGAGATTGCCATCTTTGTGCTCGAAAGCGCTGACATGTCCCCCTGCCAATCGTGTCACGCCGGATGTTGCCGCGCCTACGCCGTTCCGATCAGCGGGGCTGACATCGTGCGGATTCAGAATCGCTTCGAGCTATCGTTCTGGGAATTCGTCTACCGCTGGGCCGATCCGCAGGGCGAAATTGCATTGAACCATGCACCGCAATTCTTCTTCTCGGACGAGCCGCAGACTCCGTATGTCGTCTGCCTGAAACAAGTGGAAAGCGAATACTTCCCCGAATCGAGTAAGTGCCGATTCTTGATGGAATCCCCGCCCGATGAAGAGCATCCGTTGGGCGTGGCCCGCTGCGGAATTCATCCCGATCGACCGGGCACCTGCCGTGCCTACCCCACGAAACTCGACGATGCCGCTGAACTTGCCATTATCGATGAGGTTGCCGAATCCGGCCGCCCTTGTGCCGATGACATCTATAAACTGTGCCCACGCCAATGGGAGCCGGCTGATTTTGATCCCGTGACAACCATTCAGGACCTGGTTGTCGTGCAATACGAAATGACGTATTTTCATAAACTTGCGCTGATCTGGAACCAAAACCCCCAATCGTGGCTCGTCTTTCCGCAGTTCTTGGAATTGGTCTATAAGAAGCGGGTCATCAAAAGCGAAGTTGCCGAATCTCATCGCTCCGATCACAATATCCTTCCCTTTCCTGTTCAGGGCATAGCACCGAATAGTTCCGCGAAGGCAGCTTAAACTTCATGAGCGACGAACCCCGCTCGGAACGCGAACCGTTCCGCCCTGCGGCCAAGCTCGATCGGCTTCGGATACGATCCGAAGTTTTGTCGTTTGTGCGCGAGTTTTTCAAAGGGAGCGGCTATTGGGAAGTTGAAACGCCGACTCTCTCGGCCGATATCGTGGTTGACGTGCATCTCGAACCGTTCGTGACTCAGTGGCACGAAAACGGTGACAGCGGAAATGCACCAAGGTCCTACTTTCTGCAAACGTCGCCGGAATTTGGCATGAAGCGGATGCTGGCCGACGGTGCGCAGGCGATTTTTCAAATCGCAAAGGCGTTCCGTAACGGCGAAGTGGGCCGACTCCACAATCCCGAGTTCACAATGGTGGAATGGTATCGCGTTGGAGACAGCTATCATCAGCAAATGGATTTTACCGAACAATTGGTGCGGGCCGTTTTTGAAAAAACAGCCTCGCTCCAGTTGGCTTCGCATGTCGAGCAAGATAACATCCGCCATTTCGATGACACTTCATTTGGTTGCGTAACCTACGACGAAGCGTTTCGACGGGAATCGGGCACTCCGGTGCTGAATGGCACGGCCGCCGAACTTGTGAGGTTGGCAGAGGAACACAAAGTCGTCGTGCCGGCTGGGATCGACGCGGATGATCGCGATGCGATTCTCAATTTGCTGTTGGCCGAATTGGTTTCGCCGCGTCTGGGTGTCGGATCTCCGGAGTTCTTAATTGATTATCCGGCGAGTCAGGCGGCGCTCGCGCAGATTCGTAACAGCGACCCGCCCGTTGCGGAACGATTCGAACTATTCTGTGATGGCATCGAATTGTGCAACGGATACCAAGAATTAACAGACGCGGACGAATTGCGACGGCGAATCGCAGATCAGAACCGTCAGCGCGCTGCATTAGGGAGATCCGAACTGCCGGTCGACAACCATTTACTCTCTGCAATGAAAGCGGGACTGCCAATTTGTTCCGGCGTTGCACTTGGCTTCGACCGCTTGCTGATGCTGGCGCTCGGCGCGGAGTCTGTCTCGGAAGTTATGGCGTTTCCGTTCGATCGCGCGTGAGCGTCGAATTTGGCCTGCGACCCGCGTGTTAACGCAAGAAGCTGCTCCAGGAGTCGTATCGCTCGCTTTTGAGATGCCAGGTGAAGGCCGGATTGCGTTTCGGGCGACTCGGGACCGAGCGCAATTTCATACCCGCTTCTTGAGGGGTGCGGCCTCCTTTTCGCACGTTGCACTTCAAGCAGGCGCAGACGATGTTTTCCCAACAGTTCTCGCCGCCGCGACTGCGCGGAACAACATGATCCAAACTGAGGTTCTTCACTGAAAAGACGTTGCCGCAGTATTGGCAGCAATGGCCGTCGCGCAAAAAGATATTCCGTCGACTGAATTTGACAGAGCGTCGCGGCAAGCGATCGTAAAACAGTAAACGAATGACACGCGGAACCTGAATATCGAAGTTGACGGTGGTCAGCCAGTCCTCGCTGTCGTCCCGATCGTCCAACTCGAGTTTCAGTTCGCAGATTTCCAGCCAGCTCCGAAAGTCGTAGGCCATGTAGCTGCCGTCTTCGACATGAACGACTTCGGCGTCGCCTTTCCAGAGCAGGCAAAAGGCTCGGCGGACAGAAACAATGTTGGTGGCAACGTATGCACGGTTGAGCGTCAACACATTGGCATGTAGAGCCGGACTGCCACTCTGCTGCATCGCAAACCCACTCGTTCGACCCGAAAAGTCCCGGTTCCAAACCTTGGGGATTCGGGACGATCGATTACCTCGGAGATTCTATTTTAATGGCCGCATCAGGGGCCTTCAATATCGGCTTGCCAGTAGGTATTTGATTCTTTTTGTGAGTTTAACAGCGAATTCACACCTCGTGACGAATTCATTAGGAAGTCATTGCCCCGCGAACCAGGGGAGAGGCGCGCCGGCAGGCGGCAATTGAATGAGCTCGACCGCTGAAACGTCGGGATGTGTCGAAACCTCTTCGAGGGCCGCTGCGGAAGGCGCGTTGTCGAGATTAAGGACAGCAACAGCGTCACCCCCCTGTTCTTGATTCTCGCGACCCAACGCCATGTGCGCGATGTTCACTCCATGCTTGCCGAACACCGTTCCGATAAAACCGATTAACCCGGGGACGTCTCGATGGCGGTAGACCAATAGCAACCCGTCGAGATAAGCGTCGAGTTGGAATTCTCCCAGCCGGACCAATCGTAAAAACTCGTTACCAAAGGTTGTGCCGGCAGCGGTAAATTCCCCACTGTCGGTGCTGATGGTTGCCGTAATTAACGTCGAGAATGCTCCTGATTCCATCGTGGACGATTCTGTGATTTCGATCCCGCGATCGTGGGCAATCATCATCGCATTGACGATGTTGACAGACTCGTCAAATGCCGACGACAACAATCCCGAAGCGAAACTCGCTGCGATCAATTGGCCTTTGCGGGTGACCGACTCGCCTCGGCAAGCCAGTTTTGCCGATTTCAATCCATGTGCCGGGCGGTTTTGTTGCGCCAAAAGCAGTCCCAACCGGTACGCGAGATCCAGATACGGCTTCACGTCTTCCGCTTCGGCCGCCGAGATGGGCACCATGTTGACGGCGTGACGGATTTCGTTGCGCAACAGGAATCCGGTAATGATCTCTACCGCTTCCAAGGCGACCGATTCCTGTGCCTCGTCGGTCGACGCTCCCAGGTGTGGCGTGCACAACACGTTGGGGAGGCTGATCAGTCGCTCATCGGTCGGCGGCTCGGTCGAGTAAACGTCTAAGGCAGCACCGGCCACGTGGCCACTTTCGATGGCATCTGCGAGGTCCGCTTCATCTATGATCCCTCCTCGCGCGCAATTGATGATTCGCACACCCTTGCGCATCGTCTTAATGCGTTCGGCGTTGATAATCCCTCGCGTTTCGTCTGTTAGCGGAGTGTGCACTGTCAAGTAGTCACAATGTTGAACGATTTCATCGACTTCACGATAGAGTTCGATGCCTTGTTCGGCGGCACGTTCGGCTGAAAGGAAGGGGTCGTAGCCGATCACCTTCATCTCCAACCCCTGCGCCCGCTTGGCGACCGCCTGACCGATTCTTCCCAGGCCGACGACCGCCAGGGTTTTGCCGGCCAATTGCGTACCGGTGTATTTCTTGCGGTCCCAGCGACCCTCGCGCATGCTGGCGGCTGCCGGTCCGATATTTCGCGAAAGAGCCATCAGCATGGCGATCGAATGTTCTGCGGTACTGGTCGTATTCCCGGCTGGTGTGTTCATCACCACCACGCCTTCACGGGTGGCTGCGGCCAAATCGATATTGTCGACGCCGACGCCGGCCCGCACGACGACTTTTAATCGTGGCTGCCCTTCGAGAATTTCCGACGTCATCTGTGTGCCGCTACGAATAACGATGCCGTCCGCATTCTTCAGCGCTTCGCGGACTTGTTCGGGCGAAAGCCCGGACTGCACGTCGACTTCGATGCCGGGAGTATCTTCGAGGGCCTGCAGCCCAGCCGGTGACAAATTGTCGGTTATGAGCACTCGTGGCATTGGTGCGTTCTCCTGATCCCTCGTCGTTGATCGTCATCCTTGTGTATGTTGATATCGATTCGACCTTCAGGTTTTGGTCGGCTCGTATGTTTCCTGGTCTCGAAAATGTGCGACCGCATCAAGACGTTTCTGTCCGATGCCGGGGCCGTTGCCATAAGCATAAGAGACGTTGGGCAAGCGCCAAGTCCCACGGGCAGCCGAGATCCAAAATCGGGCGGCATCGGTCAAACTTCTGGCCATCGATGCGAATCGCCGAAATGGGGACTCAAAACATCGAGTCATCGAATTCGATTCTAATACAGCCTCAAATTGCTCCGATACGGCGGAGCCGCCATCCCGGCCTATGCTCTGATGGAATCGTACGATCAAGACGTTCCGTAGGCGAGATTTCCACATTTCCCGGTTACAATCGATCTTGTCTTCGCACGGTCTCTTTTCGAGTCGGGTAATCCACGAATCCTCGCCGGTTTTTGCGACAAGCCGATCACGACACGTCAGATTGTATTTGAAGGACTGCATTATGAATCGACATTTCTATCGAACGACGCTCTTTCTCCTAAGTCTTAGCCTTATCTACGGCCACACGATTCATGCCAACTCGGCAACGGCGGCGGAGACGACGCGTCCGAATTTGATCGTGATTATGGCCGACGATCTGGGGTCCAAAGAGCTGTCCGGTTATGGAAACTCGAAACATCGCACGCCGCACCTTGACGAATTGGCCCGTACCGGAGTTCAGTTCGAAACGTGTTATACCGCCTGTGTCTGCCACCCGACTCGGTTTGAAATCATGACCGGGCAATACGGCAGTACGAACGGAATCTTTCACTTCGCCGGTCGGGCAGGCGGGCCCGATCCCAACTCTCCCGAGGAACAAATCGTTAACCATCTGACGTTTGGCAAAGTGCTAAAAGCAGCCGGTTATGCGACAGCATTGTCCGGCAAGTGGCAATTGACGGGCGAACATCCCGATTTGATTGTCGAAAACGGATTCGACGAATATTGCATGTGGGCTTACACACACAATTTGCCGAATGGCGTCGAGCATAAAGGGGGCTACGAGAACGCAAAATCAAAGAAAACGTCTCGGTATTGGCACCCCAGCATTGTGCAGAACGGCAAGTACGTCCCCACGACGATTGATGATTACGGCCCCGACATCTACACCGACTTCGTCATCGACTTTGCGACCCGTCATAAAGATGAATCGTTCTTCATTTATTATCCGATGGCGTTAACACACAGTCCGGCCTATTCGACGCCCTCGACCAATCCGAATGCCCGCGAAAAGTTTCGCAACTCGAAGGCCGAGAAGTTCCAGGAAAACGTCGAGTACATGGACACGCTGATCGGACGGATTATCGCAGCCCTCGACGAACAGGGCCTCCGCGAGAATACGATTGTCATCTTCACCGGCGATAACGGCACAGGCGGTGAAGGCAAGAACCAACCGATCGAATTGGGGGCACGCGTGCCGATGATTGTCAACTGCCCCGGTCGCGTGCAGGCACTTGGAATGGTCGATGCACTCGTCGACACGTCGGACGTAATGCCAACCCTGGTGGAATTGGCCGGTACGTCGCTTCCGCCCGGTCATCCCATTGACGGGCGCAGTTTCGTTCCCATTCTGACAGGAGATAAGACAGACGTCCGCGACTGGATCTTCAGCTTCCTTTCCGATCGACGCATCATTCGCACCAAACGCTGGCTGATCGAGAACAATAATCCAACTGAGTTTGGCACCATGTTCGATTGCGGGGAAAGCCGCGACGGGACGGGATACCAGGATGTCACCAATTCGAAAGATCCCGAAGTTTTGCGGGCCCGCGAAGAACTATTGGCAATCCTGACCAAAATGCGCGTGCCGGAAATGCCACCGGCGGAAGAGAAATAGATGCTGCCGATCGTTTCCGGAAATTGAAACCGTCGCCAAATGATCGACGGTCTCGATCTCATTTTGAACTTCCTTTGTGAGTACAACATGAAATTTCGATATCTCATTGCTGCTATGTTTACACTGACGATTGCCATCGCTACGCCGGCTGCGAATGCCGCTCCACCCAACATCGTGGTCGTTTTGACGGACGATCAGGGTTGGGGAGACTTGAGTATCCACGGCAACACGAATCTATCGACGCCCAATATCGATTCGTTGGCAGCGGACGGAGCGATATTCGACCGGTTCTTCGTTTGCCCGGTCTGCTCCCCGACGCGGGCCGAGTTTCTTACAGGCCGGTATCACCCGCGCGGCGGCGTCTACAGCACTTCGACGGGTGGGGAACGTCTCGATCTGGATGAAATGACCATCGGCGACACATTCAAAGCCGCCGGTTATGCCACCGCCGCATTCGGCAAATGGCACAACGGTATGCAAGCTCCGTATCACCCCAACTCACGTGGATTCGACGAATACTACGGATTCTGCTCCGGTCATTGGGGCAACTACTTTGATCCGCTGCTGGAACATAATGGCAAATTGGTGCATGGCGAAGGATTTATTATCGACGATTTCACCACCCATGCCCTGCAGTTCATGGAAGAGCACCGCGACGGTACGTTCTTCGTTTATCTGCCGTACAACACACCGCATTCGCCGATGCAAGTTCCCGATCGATTTTGGAACCACTTTAAGGATAAGGAATTGACACTGCGTAACCGCGATCCCAAATCGGAAGACGTACCCAAGACACGGGCTGCACTCGCCATGTGCGAAAACATCGACTGGAACGTGGGGCGCATTCTCCAAAAACTAGACGAGCTGGACGTTGCCGAAAATACGATCGTCGTCTATTTCACCGACAACGGCCCCAACAGTTATCGCTGGAACGGCGACATGAAAGGCCGCAAAGGCTCGACCGACGAAGGGGGCGTTCGCGTGCCGATGCTAGTTCGCTGGCCGGGGCATATCAAACCGGGCACAGAGATTCCGGAAATCGCCGGCGCGATCGATCTGTTGCCGACGCTGGCGGATCTCGCCGGCATTCCAGTCGCCAGCCAGAAACCACTCGATGGCATCAGTATTAAACCGTTGCTTCTCGGGACTGCGGACAATTGGCCGGAGAGAATGATCTTTACGCACTGGAAGGGCCGCGTCACTGTGCGCACGCAGCAGTTCCGACTGGACAACGACGGGCGGTTGTTTGATCTCACTAACGATCCCGGGCAACGCCGCGATGTGGCCGACGCCCATTCAGAACTAGCGACACGACTGCGAACTGCGCGGCAATCGTGGGCCGATGAAATGCTGCCACTTCTCACTAGTGAGGACCGACCCTTTCCGGTTGGTTTTGCCGCATTCACGCATCTGCCCGCGCGCGATGGAGTGGCTCATGGCAACGTTCAGCGTAGCGCCAAGGCACCGAACTGTTCGTTCTTTACAAACTGGATTGACACCGAGGACCGCATCACCTGGGACATCGACGTTGCCGAAGGCGGCCGGTATCGGGCCACCGTTTACTATTCCTGTCCGGCCGATGACGTCGGTTCGGAAATTGAATTGTCGTTCCACGTCAGCAGCCTGAAGGGCCAAGTCAGCGAGGCCCACGATCCGCCACTTCGCGGAGCCGCCGAGGATCGTACGCCCCGCGGCAGCGAATCGTTCGTCAAGGAATTCAAGCCGTGGGATTTAGGCATCATCGAGTTGCAAAAGGGACGCGGCGAACTTGCGCTGCGGGCCTTGAGTATCCCTGGCAAGCAGGTGATGGATGTCCGCTACATTCTGTTAGACCGTGTCGAGGACTAGCAGTTTCGTGAACAGGCAAGACTGAACGCTTAATCGGCATCGCTGCCCGCCGGCATTTGGGCGATCCATTCGCGGATCAGCGCTACCGCCCGCTGATCGGGAATCGTTGTTGCCAACTGCGGCATTTGACCCTGCTCGCGAATCGCCATGCGATGCAGAAGAACCGAACGCTCCGGATCACCCGGATCGACGAGCCGCGCGTTCTCGATACCAAAACGGTGATGCAGCGGCTCTTCGTCAATGAGAACCATTTTGTCGAGCGGCGTCGTAAAAGCGAGTTCAATTTGCGAATTGCCGCCTCCAGCGCCGACATGGCAATGCGCGCAATTCGCTTCGAGATACGATCGGGCGCGAGTATCGACCGGCTGAGACTCATCGTATGGGTCGACCAGGTGTGGAAACTCGTCGGCACTTTTCGCCAACAATTGTGATGGCTGCGCTTCGCGCTGGCCTTTGGAATCAGAGAGTTTTTTGAGCTCCGCATCAATCTGCTGTTTGGAAAGACCGTGTTGCTTGAGGTCGGCCCTCGCTTTTTCTTTAGCAGCGGCCGTTCCGTCGATGCGCAGGGCTCCTAGATATTCCAGCACATCCAACTGGTTTGCGGACACGCTGCCATAGTCGTGCACTCGATTCATCTGAAGTGTTGAGAGTCCCAGCACGAAGTTCGCAGCCCGACTGTGACAGACCATGCACTCCGTGCGGCTGGGGTAATGCCATTTTTGTTCACGGGTTGTTCCATCAGCCGACCGGATGGCAAATGTCTCATCCCGACCCTCGGCAGGAACAAGTGTTGCGATTTGCTGCTGTTCGTCCCAGGCGTACGAATACCCAACCCATTCCCCCTGTTGTTTGGTGAGAAAACGGGTCTCGATCCAACGGCGACTGTCGGGATTGCCCTCTTCTGTTTCAATGGCGAATGATTTCACCAGCACGCTCAAATCGGGCAGATTCCAACCGCGACGATTGGGAAATTCGATTCGCGACAAGTCTCGCTCGCCGGCGTCACTCGTTTCGTTGGGAAGAAACAGATAGCGCTCTTTGGAGGTACCATCTGACCACAACGGAGTATTGACCGAATACGGAATCATTCCGCTGACGACTTCGTGCCCCGCGTCGGGAACAAACAAACCGCTCGCGGCGACGCTACGCGGGAAATCTTCGTTATTCGCCTGTGTGTCGTTGGGAACCAAAGAATAGAATCCCCCCTTTTCGTCCCCCTGATGATCGACAATGAGCAATTCTCCATCCGCATCAAGGCCAAACCCGCTGATTTGCAATATCGAATCGGCCAGCTCTTTGTGCCAAAAGATTTCGTTGCCATCGACTTTGGCGCCCCAAATCTTGCCGGTCGAGTAGTCGCCGTAGATGTATGCTCCGTGAAGTTCCGGAAGCTTCTTTCCGAAATAGACCACGCCGCCGGTTAACGACCGCGCGACCGAATGATGGTGCTCGAACGTCGGTTTGACATGCGGCGTCGGGCCGAGCTTGCGATTTGCATAGAAGATGTGGCTGCCCTCGTAGACACTCCAACCGTAGTTGGCGCCCTTTTCGACCAGGTAGATCTGCTCCCACAAGTCCTGGCCGTTGTTGCCGACCCACACGTGGCCGGTTTGCGGATCGACCGACATTCGCCACGGGTTCCGCATTCCATACGCCCACGTTTCGGGGCGCACATTCGGCTGGTCGACGAATGGGTTATCGGGCGGTACTGAGTAGGCTTGGCCTTCCGCGGGATGGTCGACATCGATCCGCAAGACTTTCGCCAGCAAATGATCCAATCCCTGCCCCATCAGGTTAGTATCGGAATCGCTGGTACCGTCACCCGAAGTGACATACAGCATCCCATCGAGGCCGAAATCGATGGCCGCACCGTTGTGGCCATTCGATTCCCATTCGATGATGACCAGTGCCGATTCCGGATCGAGTTTGAACGGAGCCTCACGATCGACCGTGTATCGAGCAACACGCGACCGTTTGACATCGTTTTCGTCGGGGTAGTTGTCACCGATATAGAGATATCCGTTCTCCCGGTAATTCGGATGAAAGGCAATGCTGTAGCGGACCCCCTTGTCAGCATCGAGCAATATCTCGTATTCGCCTGACGCAGGATCAGCGGTGGTGCGGCAGAGACGCGCCGGCCCGTATGACTTGCCCTGATCAATGAACATCAACCGGCGACTGCCCGGCTCGCGAATGACGAAAATCGGAAACGACAGCTTCAATTCCGGCAGCGCTCGCTGCACGCGATACGGCAACGGCGGATCGGGCGAACCGATCACCCGCGATTCGACCTGGGTGCTATTCATTTTGAGAGCCGCCAGCGGATCCGTTTTCTGATCTGCGGCAGCATTGCTGAAGGTGGCTGACGTTGGCCCGACAAACCGCAGGGGAGCATAGTCTTCGTGATGGTGAAAGTCGGGCCGCGATTGCGAACTGAGCGGTGCACTCGTCGAAAGTTCCGGCTTTTCGGAATCGATCGAATAATCGAATCGGCACAGCGCGAACGTCCACACCTCACCGACGTCGGGGCGCCCGCCGGTGCGCAGGAAGCTCCACCAGGGAATGCGACCTTCAGCCGTCCAGCCGGAATCGCGGTCGTCACGCTTGTCTAAAGTGCCGCGCCGAATCACTTTCGCTTCAAACAGAAACTCGCCGTCGCCGATATATTTTTCGAACGCACCGCGTTGCCGTTCGGGAATGAACATATCCATGGTCGTCCCTGCAGCATTCACCTGGAATTCGTAGTAGCCTGTCTTTTCGTCGTCCGGTTTGAAGAATAACTCGAACACATCGTTATGCCACGTGCGCCCATCATGCTCGGTGATGTCGGCAAATAGGTCGTGATCTTCCAACTCGGCGAAGAAGTAGAGGTAGTTGCGATCCCACAACAGCCGGGCATGGGTCGCCGTTTTCGCCGCTCGCTCATCCGCTCCCAGCCAGGGTAGCGTAAACCGATCGATGAGCTGTGCCGACTGCCATGCGTCGTCATCTCCCCGGCCATCAATGACGATGGGTCCGGTGGCGAATCGGCACTCGAATTCAGCAGCCGCACTTCGGTCGTCATCGTTCAACGTACTGCACACAATAACCACAAAAATGGCGGCAGTCCGAATTCGGTTGTTCAAGTGGAATCTCCGAGCTGTTTCTGCGTGCCGGCGCCGACATAGTTCGTGCCGAGTTCATTTATTGTTATACATTGGAGCACAGAGATGTAGAATAACCTGTGCAAAAACCGAACGCATTGAACATAGAGGAAGTGATGAAAGTACTTTTGAGTTTCGTGCTGTTCATGATGTTATCAGCGAGCGCCATTCCGGCGCAGGAGCCAACCGTCCAGAAAAACATCGCGTATGCAGTCGTCGAGGGGACGCCGCTGCTACTCGACCTCTATTTGCCAGCGGGCGTTGAACAGGCCCCGCTGATTGTGTGGGTGCATGGCGGGGCGTGGCGACGCGGCTCCAAAGATAGCATGCCGCTGGGCGATCTCGTCAGCGATGGTTACGCCGTCGCCAGTGTTGACTATCGATTGTCACCAGTTGCCAAGTTCCCAGCCCAAATTCACGACTGTAAAGCCGCCATTCGTTTCTTGCGAGCAAGTGACAATCAATATTCCTACGATGCCGAGCGGATCGCCATCGCCGGGTCATCGGCGGGGGGACATTTGGTCGCGCTGGTCGGCGTGACGAACGGGCATTCCGTGTTAGAGGGAAAGGTCGGCGAACATGCCGATCAGTCATCCGACGTACAAGCCGTTGTCGATTATTACGGGCCGACTAATTTCAACACGATCCTTCAGCAGTCGACGCCACATGGATTGAGCGTTCGCGTTCCCGCGTTGGAACTGCTGCTGGGAGGAAGCCCAGAAGACAAGCCCGATTTGGCGCGCCTCGCCAGCCCAGTGTTTCATGTCGACGCCGAAGATCCGCCGCTATTGTTGCTGCATGGCGATCAGGACCCCCAAGTGCCGATTAATCAATCGCACGAATTGCATGCGGCTTATAAAAAGCAGAAACTGGATGTGCGCTTCGAGGTTGTACACGGCGGCGCGCACGGCGGGAAGCAATTCTTCGATAAACGCCGGCATCGACTGGTGAAGCGCTTTCTCGACAAACACCTGCGTCCGCAGTCTGAGTCACCGTAAGTACGCCATACTTAGAATAAGTCTTCCATGAGTTGTATCCTTCTACCGAACCGAGGGGATTTGTCATGACACAGTCCGCCAAACAACAGAATCTGTTCTCCCACACCAATCGCCGAGGCTTTCTGCAGGCAGCTGGCGTTGCCTTGGCGGCAGGTCCCCGCGCATTTTCGGCCGTCGCAGCGAACGACAAGTTGAATACCGCTCACATCGGCGTCGGTGGCATGGGAGGTGGCGACTTGCGGTCGATTTCCAGCCATTCGCACGTGAACGTTGTGGCTTTATGCGACGTTGATGCGGATCGACTGGCGACTGCCGCAGAAAAGTTTCCCAACGCGAAAACGTTCTCCGACTATCGTGTGATGTTCGACACGATGGCCGGTGATATCGATGCAGTGTCCGTCTCAACGCCCGATCACACGCACGCCCCGGCATCGATGACCGCTCTCAATCATGGGAAGCATGTCTACTGTCAAAAACCGCTCACACACGAGATCTTCGAAGCCCGACGGCTCAACGAAGTGGCTCGCGAAAAACAGCTGGTCTCCCAAATGGGCATTCAAGCCAGCGCTTCTGATCCGTATCGCACGGCAACGAAAATCATTCAAGAGGGAGTCATCGGCAAAGTACGCGAGGTCCACGCCTGGTCCCACAAAAACTGGGGCTACGATGGAGCTGCGTTCACCAGTCATCCCGACGTTCCGGCCAAGCTGAAATGGGACCTCTGGTTGGGTACGGCAGAAATCCGGCCGTATACCGAAAAGGTGTACCATCCCGGGCAATGGCGGAAGTTAGTCGACTTTGGGACCGGTACGCTGGGTGACATGGGGGTGCACATCTTCGACACTCCTTATCGCGCGCTGGCACTGACGGCTCCCAATTGGGCGAAAACCGATTGCCGCCCGCCGACGGGGATTGGCCACCCGGAAAAGAATCGCGTCGAATATGAATTCCCAGGAACGGCCTATACAGCCGAGACGCTCCGCTGGGTGTGGTACGATGGCGCATTCGCGCCCCCTAAAGATCATGACTTTCCGTTACCGGAAGGCCACGAACTGCCGAAGCAGGGATCCTTGTTCATCGGTGAGAAGGGAGTATGCCTGTTGCCGCATGTCAGCATGCCGCAGCTGTTCCCCCACGATAAGTTTGCTGATTTTAAGTTTCCGGAGTTGGAGCCGCGGAATCACTATGAACAATGGGTCGACGCTTGTTTGGGGAAGACGAAGACGAGTTCCGACTTCAGCTACGCCGGCCCGTTGACCGAGGCTTTGCTGTTGGGCGTGGTAGCGAACCGGTTTCCAAGCACGAAACTGAAATGGGATGCGAAGAATCTGCAGGTGACGAACTTGTCCGAAGCGAACGCACTCATCCGCCGCACGTATCGCAAGGGCTTCGAAGTCGAAGGGCTGTGACAAGTCGGTTAGAGGATTTCAGGGTTCAGTTTTTGGTCACCTTACACCATGCAACAAATTGCATCTGACGCAACAAGGGCAATTGTCACCTCTCCCTCTGGGAGTGGTCGGCCGCAGGCCGGGAGAGGGCGAATCTACTGCGCAAATGACATTGAATGAATGAGGAGACTCCGGGGTTTCCTTCGCCGCGCTCCGTCCAACCCCGGCCACACGCTATAGGCCCGGTGATGAAACTTGAGAAGTGCGCGATCGAAAATCATAGGCCTTTCGATCGCTGCCGGGTCCGATTGTGAAAGACCCCCTCCCGGACGCGAGCGCGTCCGACCTCCCCCGCGTGCAGGGGAGGTGACTTCGTTTGCGAATTCATGCGTGCAAACGTACTGGTGATCCTTCTTCGGTGTGAACAGCCCCTTACCACGGGTGGCCCCGAAAGATTCTCTTTCGGGGCGGCGAAGCCGCAAGAGGTTGTTCTATCAGCAGGGTAGCCCGGCCAATTGGTGGCCGGGTCGCGTAGCGACAAGAAGCTGGTCCCTCAGCATCCGATCGATGATCGATTCACTTCTGCTCAACGATGACCGGCTTGTGGTTCAGTTCGCGCACGCGTGCTAAATTGAACGCTGATGGAGAGGCATCTTGCGCCTTTGGCACCTGGCCGTAGTTTGTCCTTCTCAGTGGCGCAGACCTTCCTGTCTGTGGCCGTTTGTCATTCCCGGATCGCAAAAAGGGGACATTCTACTTTCATTCGTTTATACATCTTGCCGCTCGGAACAAAACGGGAAAGTTGAATGTCCCCTTTTTTCGCCCGTCAGCGCTACTCTTTCGTCACATACACCGGGCTACTCCAGGCGAGATGCTGGTCGACCTGCACGACGCGAATCCAATAGGGAAAAACGCCTGGCGGGCAGTTCTCATCAGCAAACGTCTGCTCGAAGTGATTGGGCCCATTCTCATCCGGTGGAGAGCCAATCGTCACGAAACGATTCAGACCGCCGGCGTCAAATTTGACATCCGAAAAGAGTTGCGTCCCCTTGTTTCCGAAGACCTCATCTAATCCAAACGTCAGCTGCTTTGGATCGGTGTCGAATGCCAGCCTGCTCGCTGAGTCGCCTTTGACGCGCACAATAATCCCGGCCGCATTGCCGGCGGTTTTGCTCGACCATTCGATGCGTGACGCATCAACGGCACGCGCGTCATCATCGTGCGCCTCAAAGTGAATTGTATTGATCAGCTCCAGCGATCCGCCTGCGATCGACAGCGATCCATCCCAATTCACCTTTTGCAGTCGTGCGGTCCCCTTGCGTTCGGTCCCGCCCCACAGGATACGTAGTAATCGTTTTTCGGTCGGCGGGACACGCGGCGCGACCTCCCACGATTCGATGATCTCCACGCCCCGAAACAAATCGACACGCTCGATGGAAGCCGTGCCGTTAATGCGAAAATGAACCTGCGGTTCGCCGTTCGTTTGACATTCCGATCCCATCGGATGTCTGTCGACCTCGAACCACAGCCGAATCCGCTCGCCGGAAGTCGCGTAGCAGCGCCTTTGCTGCAATGCTTCCCACAACGATTCGCGGGTCAATTTCTCGGCATAGACGGCGGTCAGTCCGTTGCATGAATTTCGGATCAGCCGGCGTCCCGGTCGGCATGCACCAGGTCGGCCCATCACGCCGTCCGTTCCCGCCGTCAGCCCGACCTGGTAACCGCGACCGAGTGCCTCCATAAAGAACCATTCGACCGTCCCATGCGTCGAATGTGTTTCGCATAACTTTTCAATCTTCGGCTCGTACCATTCGAGATTTGTCATTCTCCCGCCGACGTGAATGTTGACCAGCACACCGCGATCGCGAAACGCCTCGTGGAACTCGGGGGCTGTGGGAATGTCCGGCTCGGGATCGGGCGGGTCCTCGATAAAAAAACGATCGCTGCGGCGGAGGACCGGATCATCTGCTTTGTAGTAGACGTTGCGATCGCCGCCATCTTTGGTGAGGGGACTCCACTCGCATCCCAGAAAGGGAACATAGCGGCCCGGTTCATAAAACTCGTCGGTCACTCGGCGTGTTTCGATCCACTCGTCGATGGTCACGTAATGGTCGTTGGCCTGATGCGTGATGAATTGCAGACCGGCACAATCCCGGCCGAATGCGTAATGTTCCGCCAGCGATCCACAGCCGCAACCGATTTCGGTTTGCCCGGAATGGAGGTCGCCCCAGAACAACTGTTGCTCGGGCTGCGTGGCGTGCACGGTCACCGGGTTGGAGAGGCCGACCAGTTCTCCGGCTTGTACTTGTAGCTTTAGTGTGCCCGCTTGGGAGAAAACGAGTGAAAACCGCGAGACCGGTCGGATCGGTTCGCTGTTGATGGGCGTTGTTTCCAGAACTTGCTCCTGGCCGGCAATCATGACTTTCACGTCGGCGTCGAGTTCCGTCGGGTTTCCCCATTGGTCTTCCGCACGAACAATAATCTCGGTAGGTTCATCGACAACCGCGTCCGAGGGGGCGACCACGACCAAGCGTGCCGGCTTGTCGGGAACGGTCTGGAAGCTGGGTGGATCGATGAGGCGAATCCGCTTGCCGTTCCCTTGGTGATCGATCAGCATCAGAAATCGGCAACGGTCAGCCACGCAGGTGGGAGCACGCCAGCCACCACCTCCGTGGGATCGATCGCCGCACGTCAATCGGACGATGTCGCCGGTTCGAAGCTCTCCCTGCTGCACGCGAATTTGCAGTTGATGATGCCACGGCTCGATGCCGGCAATCCAGTTGTAGCGGAGGGACAATTGGGCAGTCGCATTTGTGCCGTCTGCCGGCTGATGCGTGACGCTCATGAACCCGTCACCCTCGGGTCGCTCCTCTTGCAGATCGCTCCAGTCGAAAGGCCATCGCCAGACAACAAGTAACTCGCCCCCTGTTATGACCGGCTGCTGACCGATTTCATATTCAAATTCAACCGTCGTCGCTTCAGCCACGATCAGCTGAGTCAGTTCGGTCTGCCGACCCGACCCGTGCGCTCGACGGCGATCTTCATCCGACATGTCGGAACAATGCAGAATCTTCGGCTTGCCGGGAGCAACCTGACTGGCGATGAGCATACGGTTGAAATCCTGAAACAATGATGCGCAGAGTTCATTCCGATCGAAGTTCGACAGGAACGGAACAACCTGCGTTGCGACGCGTGATTGTGAATCTCTCTACAGCGTATCGTGATGTTTGGCTTCAAAGTAGCGTTGCGATCTTTGTCTCTCGGTAAGATTCGACATCAGAGCAGATGACGCTCATCATCATTGCGACCCCCTCCCGGACGCAGTCGCGTCCGACCTCCCCCGCAAGCGGGGGAGGTGACATGGTTTGTACTGGTGTGATTCTCATTCCATGTCTGGATGATTCTCAGATCAAGTCTGATTGCGCCGACAGATTCCCGAATCGCGTCGCATTGAAGTCACCTCTCCCTTTCAGGGAGAGGTCGGACCGTAGGTCCGGGAGAGGGTTCGACAATTTCACAGGAACGCAATGTAGAACAGAATAGACCGTAGAAATAGACAACGCCGACACACTGTTCGCAATCGCTTCAGGCTTCAGTTCATTTCCTGAAAACGGACCTGTGAAACCTTGACCGTGCCTTCGCTGGCGTTACAGGCTTTGGTGGCGGGCACGGTTCGGATCAATGTCGAATCATGGCATGTGAAATACTCATCACCTTCCTTCTCGCCACATTTCCACAAAATCGATGCATCGGAGTTTGGCGATTGGTACACTGATTTCAGAATCAGAATCTGCCGGGAGATACCGTCGGCAGCTTTTCGAGAAATCATCATTCACAATCGAAACGGCCGCCGGTCACATAGGGAGAGCCCCATGATAACCCACTTTCGACACGCGATTTTGTTTGCGGTTTCAACGGTCCTGCTTCTGGATGCGAGTTGGCTGGCCGCCCAAACTCGGGTTGAGCGGGCGCTCGAGCGTATCGACACCGACAAAGGCATCATCGTCGTCTGCGGGCTACCTCAGGGTGGTGCGGCGTCACTCGTTTCGCTGGCTGAAGCAAGCGAACTGACGATCTATTTTCAATCGGCGAATTCAGAGGAAGTGACCGCCGTCTATCGAGCCGCCGACAACGCGAGTCTCTTGGGAAGTCGCATTTTCGCTGATCGTGGGGCGCTGTCATCGATCCAGTTGGCGGACAATGTCGCCGATTCGGTCTTGGTGGCCCGGACTGCCGGCGGTCAAGTAGACGAGGCTGAACTGCTGCGTGTCGTGCGCCCGCGCGGCGCTGTTTGGATGTCTCAGCGAAGACTAGTCAAGCCCGTTCCCGACGGCATCGACGAATGGAGCCATGCCTATCACGGGCCAGATAACAACCCGCAATCAAATGATGAGCATGTTAAAGGAGACTTTCGCACGCAGTTTGTGGGCGAACCGAAGTTCAGCCCCATGCCGGAACAATCGGTGATCGCCGGTGGCCGCATCTACAAAGCGATGGGGCACATCGCGCACAAGGCCAATCAAAACGCCGTCCTCAACACGCTGATGTGCATCAACGCATATAACGGCACGGTATTGTGGCGGCGACCGTTAAGTGAAGGGTTCATGATTCATCGCAACACGATGATTGCCACCGTAGACGCGCTTTACATGGGCGACCACGAATCGTGCAAAGTGATCGACGGCAAGACGGGGGAAGTCCGCCGCGAATACAAAGTGGGTGAGGACATCTCCGACGGACCGGTTTGGAAATGGATGGCGATCGAAAATGGAACGTTGTACGCGCTGGTCGGCAATCCGGAAATCTCGGTCGATACGCAAACGTCGAATCGTCGGGGAATCGGGCATTGGCCGTGGGGTATGTGGAAAGGGCACGACTACAAAGACCCACGTACCGCGTTCGGTTTCGGCCGGACGTTTGTGGCCATCGACCTCGAAAGCGGCGAACAAAAATGGCATTTCCGCGATGAAGAGTTTCTCGATGCCCGCGGCGTCTGTATGAAGAACGGACGTCTGTATGCATTTAGTCCCGAACGGTTTTTGGCCTGCATCGATAACTCTACCGGCGACTTGCTGTGGAAGAATTCCGACAAGGATTTACTGGAGGCGATCGGTCCGAATTCTCGTGCACAGGGTTACATCACCGGCTATGCCACGACTTGTTACATGAAGTGCAACGACGACTACCTGTTTTTTGCGGGACCACAGCGAGAGAAGCTGGTCGTCGCCTCAGCGAAGGACGGCGGTTTGCAATGGACCAAACCGGTCGGCAACTTGCAACTGGTTTTGCGTGATAATGGCGTCTACGCTGCAGGTCCCCAGCGCACGACTAGTGGATTGCTCGATTACGCGACCGGCAACATCTTGGAACAGTTCCCCGCGCGCAGGGCTTGCACGCGAGCGACCGGCTGCGCTGATAGCATTTTCTTTCGCGCCAGCGGCGGAACGGTTCGCGTGCTGACCGCGACGAATACGGCACAACACATTGCGCCGATGCGTCCCCCTTGTCAGGATGGCGTGTTGATTTCCAACGGCCACCTCTATTGGGGTCCTTGGATGTGCGGCTGCCAACTGTCGTTGTATGGCAATATTGCCCTCTGCCCAGCGACAAGCCCCACGACTGCTGATTCCGAAGATCGCTTGGTTCGCTCATCGGGAGAGATTGCCAAAGTCGAACCGCTCGATGCACAGCCAAATGATTGGACCACGTTTCGCGGAAACAACAGCCGCACCGATTTGACGCCCGTTTCGTTGCCGGCGAATGTCTCGCTGGCGTGGGAGGCAGACATTCATTCCAGCGATCTGCCGACCGCACCTGTCGCGGCAGGCGGTTTCGTCTTTGTCGGCGATCGTTCCGGTGCTGTGCAGGCGCTTGACGGTGACGGAAACCAGGTCTGGAAAGCGTACACCGGCGGGCCGATTTATTACCCGCCGGTCGTCGCCCATGATCGATTGTACGTCGGTTCGGCAGATGGTCGCGTGTATGCTTACGAAGCCCAAACTGGTCGCCAACTCTGGGCGTTCCGAGTCGCGCCGGGCAGTCATCGCATTCCCGTGTTTGGCAAGTTGATCTCGCTTTGGCCGGTCGCCGGCGGTGTCGTGGTTGAAGGCAACACCGTTTACGCGGCAGCTGGTATCACGCATTACGACGGCACGCATGTCGTGGCGCTCGATGCCATCACTGGCGAACTCAAGGCTCACAACGGCGAGTCGGGAACATTGTCGGCCGAAGTCAACAGCGGCATCAGTCTGCAGGGAGATCTTTCCATCGTCGATGGGGAACTGCAATTCCTCGGTGGCGGGATCTATGAAACAGCACGCTACGACTTGGAAACACTCGAGTGCCGCAACGAGCCGAAGGTGCAAGTGACCGCGCAGTTCCGCACGGCATTTCATCCTTATTACCCGGAATACAACAAATATGTTTCGCTGGAATACGCCTGCGGTGACGGGAACATGTTGTACCACGGCGCAAACTACGACGGCAGCGCGTTCGCCAACCTGTCGCTGCAAACGCCGTTGCCGAAAGGAACACCAGGCATCTCCAAGGATGCGGCTGGCGAGTTTTTGCGTCGACGGGGACAAAACGTGCCCAAGCCGAAAAATGTCTGGCAGGACAAAACGAATCGGCGATTCACAAGTTTCGTGGTTGGTGCAAATGATCGGATACTGGGAACGGGTCATCCCGATTTGAAGCCGAACGACGCCTTCCTGGCGGCGATCGATGTGGAAACCGGGAGTGATGCCTGGGTCCGGCCGTTACCTGCCGTCGCCGTTCCGGGCGGAACAGCCATCGATCACGCGGGAAGGATTTACGTTTCGTTGGAGAATGGGCAGCTGTTGTGCTTTACGGCCGATGACGCGGGATAGTCGTTGGAGTTCAGTCACCTCTCCCTCTGGGAGAGGTCGGCCAAAGGCCGGGTGAAGGTCGTCGATGCTCACTTTCAGGGGCACAGACATTCCTGTCTGTGACGAATCGGACTGGTGCGTGCTCCCACGCACCCCACGGACACTGCAATCGAGAATAGAAAGTAAGGTGCATCCTTGCGCAGCGCGAAGGATTATTGTGGCACAGACATTCTTGCCGGTGGCTACGCCGAGCCGGTGAGCGCACGTTGGGCATTCTTATAGAGCACGTCGTCGAGCGCCTCCTGGTCGCTGATCATCCGTCGTAGGAATTCCTGCAACCGCGTGCTGTAGCACATCCCTTTGAAGTTTTCCCCCTTGCCATCTCGACAAGGACAATCGCAGCCGAATAGCAGCTGCTTGCGATTGCGTTCCAAGAATCCACCGGTGAAATCTTCATCGCGCGATAACGCGTTAAAGCCGCTGCCGGCCGACAGGTCGGCATACAGATTGGGGTATTCCCCCATCAACCGATCGAGCAGGCCGCCCGGTTTGACCGGACCTTTGGGATAGAGTGTGTCCGTTGGCGCAGGTACATCGGCACTGATATTGGCCCACCATGTTTGGGCATGCCCGATAATCCGCACGCGCTGGTAACGTTTGAGGTAGGTTTCCAAATGCTCGGCCAATCCCTGGTTGTATCCCTTGGCTCCGTCTTGGAAGTGAATCGTGATCGGCCAATTGAATTCGTCACACAGCGCGATCAACCCTTCGATGCGCGAATCGTTCAGCGGGACATGTTCCTTTTGCTCGCCGACGCCACGGCAACCGAGAACTTGAAACGCGCGAACGCGGTCGAGGGCATCGGCCTGGCGGATGTCGGTCTGGCAAAAGGGGATCACGCGGTCCGCGTATTGCGTATAGCTGTGCAGCACCGTTTCTGTCGGCAACAGCACGCCTCCTTCGCCCGTTTCCAACGGAAGAATGAATGCCTGCGTCGTGCCGGTCGCATCCATGTGGCGAATCGTATCTTCGATCGACCGATCATAATGGTTGATGTGCAGGTGACAATCGATGATCTGCTGCTCGTCGCCAGAAGAGTCGGCATTCCCCGAATCCTGAGCCGACAGTCCAGTCGACGCCCAACAAGCTGCCGCCGAAGCCGCCAGGAAATCACGTCTAGAAAGGTTGGACTTGTGCGGCATGTTCTACTCCTGATTAATCGGACGGCATGATTGCGTTGAGGTCACCTGATTCAAGCCGAAGTTGATCCGATGAACTCTTATTGCATTGCGAATAGATTTGAATCAAAACCTCCCAGGAGAGGTCCTGGCCTGCAACGAGCAAACGATACTGGCACTGCTAGACCAGCTAGCAGTGGCACACTTGCGAATGATCAGTTTTTGATCGAGCGTCGCCCTCCCAATTGGTGTGCCGAGCCGAAGTAGCTAGTTGCGTGACGCACCGCCGAACTCTTGGCGCATCTTTTTGATGTTTTCCTGATCTTTGGTGCTTGGCTGGACGCCGCCGAAGTATTTTTCGCGAATCCACTCTGGCTGCCACCGGTCAGGCTTGCGCTCACGTCCGGACAAATCAACGACCTTGGGTTTAGGATTGGCTACGGTCAGCGGTTGGTCATCGCCCATTTCTTGCTGCCAGCTTTTGAGCATGGCCAATAGTCGATCTTTGTGCCCCGAATGCGCTGGGTCGTCGGCCAAGCTGTGCATTTCACTAGGGTCATTCTGCAGATCAAATAGTTGCATATGGTTGATTTCCGGATAGACGATCAACTTCCAGCGGTCATCCCGGACGGCGCGTTGGACGGTGCGGAACGGTAGATAAATCGCATCACGCACAGAAGACTTTCGACTACTCCAGATGTCGGCCAAGTTATGCCCTTCCAAAGCGCCCGGGCCTTCGATTCCGGTTAACGCACAAAGTGTCGGGTAAGCGTCAATCAAATAAGTGAACGCTGTCGATTCCTGGCTGGCCGGAATTCCCGGGCCGGCAAAAATGAGCGGGCATTTCATGCTGTGTTCGTAAACGCTTTGCTTGCCCAACAAGCCGTGACTCCCCATAGCCAATCCGTGGTCGGCAGCATACACCACAATCGTGTTGTCTGCGTGACCGGCCGAGTCGAGTGCAGCCAGAATCCGGCCAATCTGCTCGTCGAGATGCGTGACCAAACCATAATACTCACACAGCTGATCGCTGATCATTTCCCGCGGTCGGGGCCAGGGACCCAGGTTTTCATCACGGCCGCCAACCATGTGACCGTTATCAAACGGATGCTGCGGCAGAAAGTTTTCGGGCAGCGGCGGACGATTGCGGTAATACATTTCACGGTACGGAACCGGCGGATTCCGCGGATCGTGCGGTGCCGTAAACGCGGCGTAAGCAAAGAACGGCTGCTCGCCGTTGTGCGACTTCAAAAACTCGATCATAGCGTCGGCGAACAGCTGGCTGGAAAACCCATCCTTGATCCGCTTGTTGCCCAACGTGCCGCCATCAATATCCTGCAACGGAACTTCGGTATGATCCGACATGCCTCCCATGTAGATGGCGCGACCCGATTCAAAGCTGCGCAAAATCGAGTCCGCCCCGTTATGCCATTTTCCAGTGGCGAACGTGGTGTAGCCGTTCGCGCGGAACAGTTGCCCCATCGTCGTTTCGCCGTTCATTTGGTTGTTGGTGTGCAGCCAATGCTTACCAGTGTGCAGCATGGCACGACTGGGAACGCAGACGGCTCCGCTGTTGGACCCGTAGCAGTAATTCTGCCGAAAGCTGAATCCCCGTTGCACAAGCGCATCGAGGTTCGGCGTTTGAATCCGCGAATTGCCGTGTGCAGCAATCGTGTCGGCTCGCTGATCGTCGGCGAAGAGGAACAAAACATTCGGCCGATCCGCAGCGCGGGCTAACGAAGCGGCTGCGAATACAGCCAGACAAAACGTGACGAAACGTACTCGAAGCATTCGTGATTCCTCTCGGTGAGATGTTGTCAATTCTCAGGGGTGTTCGATTGTTGTCGACCACTCATATCAACTTCCAACCGGGGCGATAATCTCGACGGATAAATGGGTCCGCCGTCGACGTGTTCTTCGCCTTCAGATTCTCCGGGTCCCATTCGAGTTTCATGCCGGCGCGGTAAGCGACGTTCCCCAGGTGGTTCGCTTCGGTGAGCCAACCGGCGTATTCGAAGTTGGAGAGTGTCGGCTCGCCGGTCTTGCAGGCATGAATCCAATCTTCATGTTGTCCCAAGGAGGGCGGAATGAACGGATCGGGCCTGCGAAATCCTTCGAATTTGTTTTCGGGAAGCAGCACATGTTTGTGGTAGTCGGAAAGCACCATGCCGTCGTCGCCGACGAAAAGTGCACCGTTGGTCCACTGCGGGATTTTTCCTTCGGTCCACAAGGCTGGCTTGTCGGTTCCCTGATACCAGTGGACGGTGACCGGGGGCAGATCGCCCCGTTGGCCGTATTCATACGTCACGTGCATAGAAGCGGGAGCAATCTCGGGATGGACCGGTGGACCTTCCGCTTCAACCGTAAGAGGTGCTTGAAGCTGCAATGCCCAGAACGCCAAATCGACCCGGTGGCTTCCCAGGTCGGACATCGTTCCGTTGCCGAAATCCCACCAGCGGTACCATTTCGGCCCGGGAAAGTAGACGTTGCTAAACGGCCGCTCGGGAGCAGGGCCCAACCACAAATCCCAATCCAAACCGGCCGGGATCGGATCGGCCTCTTTCGGTCGATCCTGTACGAATAGAATATCCTTGGCAGCGGTTGCTTCCGCTTCCGAGGCATGCCAACCCCAGGCGCGCGACACCCAAACATGAGCTTCGCGCACGGGGCCGATCGAGCCGGATTGAATCAGTTCCACCACCCGGCGGTAGTTGTCGCCGGCGTGGATCTGAGTTCCCATTTGAGTGGCGACGCCCGCTTTGTCCGCCGCCTCGCGAATAACACGCGATTCCCAAATGTTGTACGTCAGCGGTTTTTCACAATAGACATGCTTGCCGAGTTGTAGGGCCGGCAAAGTGGCAAAGGCGTGTGTATGCTCGCAAGTACTGACGACGACTGCATCGAAGTCGTTGGCATGTTCGTACAGTCGGCGAAAGTCGATGTACCGCTTCGCATTGGGATGACGTTCCGCCGCCCGGCCCAAATTGTTTTCGTTGACATCAACCAGTGCGACAATGTTTTCGGTTTCGACCGACTGCATATTGCGTCCGCCGCGACCGCCCGAACCGATGATGGCGATGTTCAGCTTTTCGTTCAGATTCTGGCCACGCAGAATCGCCGGGGCGGCAAAGGCAGCAGCACCGGCGACGGCCGACTGTTTCAGAAACGAACGGCGATTCATGTTTTGTTTCGACGAATGGTTTCCGCGCATGTTCGTTGCTCCTGAATGAGTCTTAGTCGAGAAGGTCGACGTCCATCGGACTTCACGCCCCAGCTTACACAATTGAGTGGTGTTTCGCACGAAGTTCATGACGCTCCGGCAAATCGAAGTGGAGATTCAACCCGGCAATCACCGAACTGCCGAAACGAGGTTCGAATTCGCAACGGGCATTCACAACCAGTAGAATCGCAATTGGCATTTGCGGCCTCTGCAACCGCCGCCGAATCGACATCGAAACAACCGATGGCTCGCTCAAACATGTTCCAGCCCCCTTGAGATGAATCACGCCATGATGACCACCCGACGCATCCTCTTTCTGCTCGTTGTTCTGCTCATAGCTGTGTGCCCCTGCGCCGCAGCCGAATTCCAAGGCACGATTGTCGATGCCGACACGAGAAAGCCGATCCCAGCCCGGGTTTACATCGAGGACGCAAACGGCGAATGGCTGTTTGTCGAGTCCGCCGCCGCCAATGGCTCGGCACTTCCCTACCGCGAAGAGTGGGTTCCCATGGAGCAGGCGGTCGAACGGCACACGACCGTTTCGGCTCATCCGTTCCGCATTGATCTCCCGCCGGGTCGATACGAAGTAACCATTGAGCGGGGGAAGGAATACTTCCCACTAAAAGAAGAGCTCGTTATCGACAGCAATCCGCAGCAGCGAACATTTGCCCTCAAGCGTTTTGCCAATCTGGCAGCACGCGGTTGGTATTCGGGCGAAACGCACGTGCATCGACGAATTCAGGAACTCCCGAATGTGATGCTGGCGGAAGATTTAAACGTCGCCTTCCCGGTGACGTTTTGGACAACCGACGCGTTTACCGCTCCTCATTTGAAGCCGTCGACATTGCGGCGACAGGGCCCGTCGCCATTCGGCCCGCGAATTGATCATGGGACAGACGTGATTGCCGTCGACGAAACGCACATCATGTTTCCGCGCAACACCGAGTACGAAATCTTTTCGATCGATGGACAGCGCCACGTGCAGGGAGCGGTCTTTATTCTGAATCACAAAACCGCGTATGAGACCGGAATGCCGCCGGTCGCTCCGATTGCCAATCATGCGCATGCCGAGGGGGCCTTACTCGATTTGGACAAACATAGTTGGCCCTGGTCGATGATGGTCGTGCCGATTGCCAAAGTCGATCTGTACGAATTGTCGAACAACAGCGTATGGCGGACGAACTTCGGATTTCGGAAGTCGGCCAGCTTCGTTCCGAAGTACATGAATGTCGAAGCGGACGAGCGGGGGATGACCGAACGGGGTTGGCTCGACTACGGTTTCGAAAACTACTACACGCTGCTCAATTGTGGCTTTCGCATGCAACCGACAGCGGGGACCGCGTCTGGTGTACATCCCGTGCCGCTCGGCTACAGCCGCGTTTATGTGCACACAGGAGACGCATTCAGTGCCGACGCGTGGCTGGACGGCCTTAAGAACGGCCGCAGCTTTGTGACGACCGGTCCGATGTTGTTGGGAACGGTCAATGAGAAACTACCGGGAGAAGTTTTTACGCATAAAGAGAAAGGCGACCACCGTTTTCGGCTGCGTATCGAATCGCTTAGCGAGCAGCCGATCGATCGCATCGAAATCATTGTTAACGGAAAGTTGCGGCGAGCCTTGCATCCCAAAAATCGATACTCACAGACCGAAGCGGGCGGCTTTGCGGTCGTCTGGAATATTGAAATCCCAATCAACGAATCGTCCTGGATTGCGGTGCGCAGTTTTCAGATTGGCGAAGATAACCGTACGCGGTTCGCGCACACCGCTCCCTGGCATATCGATGTGGCGGGCGAGCCTGTCCGCCCCAGGCGTGAGGAAACCGACTATCTCACCGGGCGGATGGAAGAAGAGATCACGCGGAATAAGGACATCCTGCCCGACGCAGCGCTGCAGGAGTTTCGTGATGCGCTCGCGATTTATCAAAAAATTGCCGAACGGGCGGTGGATTGAATAAAGAGGGAATTCAGTTGGGCAGAACAAAAAAGGGGACATTCAACTTTTCGGCAAGTCCGTTGAAATCCATTGTTTCTGCCTGAGAGGGGAAAAGTAGAATGTCCCCTTTTTGACGCCGGCCACCCTGACAGCGCCAGTCTAGTTGCTTAGTCGTTCTCGCCTTGGTTAAATTGCAAAACACTCAAAACGATTGATAACACGAGCGGCAGAATTGTTGTCCCAATGTAGAATGCGGCAGAGCCCGCACACTCGATCCATTTCAGCGATGGGCAACAGTGCAATCCAATCACCCCCATTGCCTGCGTCGCGACGCCGGCAAACAGCCCTATTCCTACCACGAAAGTCCAGTGTCGAGCCGTTGGAGCACATGCTAGACACAAATGGCACAGCGAGATCGACGCGAAAAACATCCAGGCGACCGACACGTCGCCTTCCGTATAGAATTGACAAATGCCGGCGGTCACAACTCCGAAACACGCGACTGGAATCACGGCGAAAAGCGTTGCAAGCCACACGCGATGCGCAAAAGACATCGAAAACGGGGCCATTTTTGCTGTTTCACTGTCTGATGCGCGCAAGTCGAACTGCTCCCATCACGGTCCAGCCATCAAAAACTCGGCCAGGTCGGCGAGTTGTTGGGCTTCCAATTCGCGGACAGTGTCTTCCGGCATCAGCGAGATCTTCTGCTGCACCTGCTCGTCGATCGAATCGAGGGGAATTGTGTGCGTTTTCCCGTTGGCATCTTTGAGAATCAGCGGATCGGCATCGCCAAGCAACAGTCCGGTGAACAACCTTCCGTCGAGCGTGGCGATCACATGCGACTCATAACCAACGAGTATGGCAGCACTTGGATTGACGATCGAATCGAGCAGACGCTGCCGATCAAACTTGGTGGCGATGCGGGTCAGTTCCGGTCCCACGTCGCCCCCTTTCTCGCCAAACTTGTGACATTTGCCGCACGCGATCTTCTCGCCGAAGAATAATTCACGACCGCGAGCGACATCGCCCGGCAAACGGGCCAATTCTTTGAGCGGCGGCAGCGTAACCTGCTTCGCTCCGGGGCGCGTGAAGAACTGACTCGCCATCGTGCGCACAGAGAAATCGGGATTACGGAAGATATGCTCCGCGACCGTGGGCAACAGAGAATCCGGAATCTCGCGGCGAGCCGTCATGTGTAGCAACATGGCGCCGCCTTCGGCTGATTGCGCCATCTCACCGATAATCTGTCGTTTCTGGTCTTCGCTGACCTGGTCATCCTGAAGATCGCGGCGACCACGGTTCGATGCTTTGGAAACAGCTTGTAGCGTGTTGGTTGGCAGTTCCTTGAGCCGATCGCCCAGATTGAAGGCTTTCCAATCGTTAGTGCGACGATGTCGGATCCACCAACCGGCATATTCGCGCAGTGGTGACTCGATCTTTTCGTCCAGCGCGATGTCCAACAGGGCATGCGCGGCATCGATGTTGTGAATAAACGCCAACGCGTCAATCGCTTGACGACGAACCGGCAACGGAAGTTGGTCCGCCAGCGCCCGCTGCGAAAAAGCGGCGATTGTTTCGGGCGGGTGAAACCGCCAGGCCAGCATCGAGAACGCGTCGCTCCATTCGAGCGGTTCAGCCCCAAACCTTTCTTCGGTTAGGGCGAAAACATGACCCCTTCGGCCCCGGGCTGCCTGCGCGAATGCTTCCAAGTACCATTTGTCTGCTCCGTCGAAACCGTCGAAGAGTTGCAGGAAAACCTTGTCGGGCACATCGGCGACCTCTTTCAGGGCCAGCGCAGCTTCCCGGCGAACCGCGGGGGATTCATCACCGGCCAGTCGAATGGCATGTTCCCGAAGTTTGTAATTCTGGGCACGCATCGCGCGTAATGCCGTGATACGCATGTTCGGATCGTCATCCGCCAAGCAGGACTGTGCAATATCTAAGCCGGAGGGACCAAGTAGTGGCAGCAACCACACGGCGCGAGCCCGCAGAAACTGATCCGACGAATCGATTAGCTCACTAACCGGGCCGACGGCTGACTCGCCTCGTTTTTTCAACGCCTCGAAACCGGAATTCCGAACATGGACTGCCGGGCTGCTGAGCGCCGCGACTTGACCGTCGAGGGTTGTCATATCGATTGTTGGTGACTTGGGTACAAAGCCGCGCGGCGCGATGCGGTAGATGGTACCGGTCGCTTTGGAATCCTCCTGCCGATGACCGCCGACGAACGGGTCGAACCAATCGGCGACGTACAGCACTCCATCGGTGCCAACCGCGATGTCGGCCGGACGAAACCAGCGACTGAAATCCTCCACCTCACCCACCGGCTGCGATTTCGCCGACAAAAAGGTGAACTGGGCTAACTCGAATCCGGCACCTTGCGGTTTTGGAAAATATCCCCACACCGAATTGCGGCCCGCATCGCAACTGAGCAACATACCCCGGTAATCGTCACCCAGTGCGCCATTCTCGTAGTAACAAATTCCCGTCGGCGCGCCGCTACCGTACACGTCGCCGGCTGGCAAGCTTCCTGGGTTATCTTGTCGCCAATGCGCGTTTTGGACCGATTGCCCGGGGCGCTGGTCGGCTTTCCAGGTCCGCGTCCCGTCATTCGAGGCAAAGCCGAGGTTGCCCCCTTCCATTAGCCAGGTTGTGCGGCAACTGATGGTGTCGTCGTTGTCGTTCTGCCAGACATTACCGAACGAGTCGAGGCACAGCTCGTAAGGATTGCGAAAGTTGTGACCGATGACTCGCATCCCCGTACCGTCCGGGTTGATGCGGACGGCGACTCCGCCGACGTAGACTTGGCCATCGTCGCTGACTAGTCCGGCTTTGTTATTTGAGTTGGAAGGACTTCCGCCGCGATAGCTACTGCCGGCGCGCATCGTCCAACCGTCGCTCGCTTTCACGATATGTGGCCCGGTATTGCCGGTATCGAAGTAATATCGTCCATCGGGGCCGGCGACGAGCGTATGCAAACTGTGATCGTGATCCTGTCCGCCGAAACCAGTCAGGAACAGTTCCTTGCTGTCGGGTCGGTCGTCGCCGTCATCGTCGGTGTAGACCAGCAAATGGGGCGAGCAGGAAACGAACACTTTGTTGCCAATCACCGACAGGCCCATCGGGGCCACCAAGTCGGTATCCTCGACAAAGACTCTTGACGAGTCGGCAACGCCGTCGTGGTCGGTATCTTCGAGAATCATGATGCGGTCGCCGCCGGCATGATGCAGATAATCGTCGTCGGTCGGCTGATTGTTGCGGAAGACGCGGTAGTTGACAGCTTGCGCGACCCAAATTCGCCCCCGCACATCGACATCGATATTCGTGGGATTGAATAACAGTGGTGACTGCGCCCAAACCGTGACCTCAAACCCATCGGGAACATTGAACCGCTCGGTCACATCGAGCGGCTCGGCGGCATACGTCGCGCCGCACTCACAGAGAATCGAGACAGTTCCGAGAAGGGCGAACCACCCAAAACTGTGGTTGCGTCGCTGGTTCATTCGTTTATGCCCTCGCAGCACTAAGGGATGCGTTGCCTGTCATTATGAAGCGTCCTTTCTATGTGTACCTGCTCCACCGGCCGCTCACCACAGCTAGGTCGCTGGAATCGGCTCGATCGCGATGAATTTGTGCTGGAGAGCCCTCGCCGCGATGAGCCGCAATATCCCAAGATGGTTTTGCGCTGCTGCCTCATAAGGATGCTGAAAAACCAGGATTTTTGCGGATAAATGGGCCAGTTTTGATTCGTATTGCGGCAAATTTCCGGCACCGATATGCTTTCGCCGCGCGATTTTGTCGATGGAGGTTTTGCCTCGATGCATCGCGGCATTTTTTCGGCGAACTGACATTGGATTGTGAGCGTCGGCAAGATTGGGAATGAAGTTCGTCGATCGCGAGAGAGCGGCAATAAGGATTATTCGACTATGCAATTTGTGCGACAAATCGCTGGAACATTTGTCGTGCGAATTGGGACGATCGGGTTGGCGTTTATTTCGACTATCATCGTCGCGCGCGCACTGGGGCCCGAACGGCGTGGTGTATTTGCCGAGATTTCGGTCTTCGCCGCATTGTGTATCCAATTCGGAACGTTGGGGCTCCATTCTTCCAACACCTATTATGTGGCGCGAGACCGTCGACTCCTCTCGTCGGCATTGGGGAATTCGATACTGGTCAGTCTGGCAGTCGGTGGGATTTGCGCGCTGGCAACCTTTGCTGTTTCGCAGATGGCTCCCGGCATTCTGCCGGCCCAAGGGGCGCTGTTGGCTTTGAGCGTCGCGGCCGTTCCGATTGGCTTGATGCTGATCTTCGGACAGAACCTGCTGCTATCGATTCAGAATGTAAAAACCTACAACGTTTTGGAACTCCTCAACAGAGGGTTGTCCGTAGTTATCATTTTGGCGATGTTTACCGGCGGGATTCAAAATGTTGCAGCGTACTACTCAGCCGCTTTGATTGCAGGCATTGTCGTCGCGTTCATCGCGACAATTGTACTGACGCGAAACATTCCGCAGAGTCCTCAGCCATCGCTCCACTTACTGCGTACCGGAATGGGTTACAGCGGCAAGGCATACATCGCCTGTTTGCTGGCCTTCTTGGTATTGAAGCTCGACATTCTGCTCGTCGGGGCCATGCTGGGATCGACTGACGTCGGGTACTACGCGATCGCGGTGACGATTGCGGATTTGTATTTCACCGGACCGACTGTTGTTTGCTCCCTCATGTTTCCCAAATTGACTGCTATCTCCGACCCCGCAGAACGATTAGCTACGACGCGCGGAGTGACGTGGGTCTTGGTGCCAATCCTGGTCGTCAGCAATTTTGGTGTCATCCTGTTGGCGTTGCCGGCGGTGGAATGGATGTTCGGAGGATCGTACCTGCCCGCCGTTCCGGCATTGTTGTGGTTATTGCCGGGGCTGACGCTCATGTCGATCAACATGGTCTACATGCAATATTTCGCAGCGTGCGGAATGCCGTGGATCTCGGTTGTTTCACCGTTGATTGCGACAATCGTCAACATCGCGCTCAACGTGCTGTTGATCCCTACAATGGGCATTGAAGGGGCAGCCATCGCATCGAGCATTTCATATGGACTGATGTTGGTTATGAGTTGCGGATATATCCTATCCACGCAACGGACCATTCTGAGACAATCTTATCGTTTAGAAGGGGCAGAGCAGATGGATCTAGGAGTTCCCGAAAACATTTACGGGCACCGCAAGCGATTGGAATGGTTTGTCCCGCAACTGCGACGAAACGATCGGGTCGTCGAGCTTGGCTGTGGAACGGGCTATATGATTACCCGAGCGTTATTGCGTTTGGGTTACGACGCCTATGGTGTCGATATCGACAAGCAAAGTATCGAGTATGGACAGAAGCTTTTCCGGCAGGAACAACTTGACGATAGCCGATTGAAGGCCATCGACCTCCGGGATCTTGAATTCCAAGCCGACGTCATTATTGCATCGGAGGTCTTGGAACATATTCCCGACGGCGACATGTCAGGCGTCTTTGAAGCAATTCGCAAGGCTCTCAAACCGGGGGGGCGTCTGCTGGTGACGGTTCCCAACGGGTATGGCTGGTTCGAGTTTGAGGCGCTGTTGTGGAACAAGTTCGGGCTGCGGCATTGCTTCTTCTGGTGGAGTCGATATGTCGCTCTTAAGAAGCGCATTTTCGGAGAGCATCGTTTCGACGAAACGCCAATGACCGTAGCCGAATCTCCGCACGTTCAGAGATTCACCTGGAACTCGATCCGGTCGCTATTGGAATCGGAAGGGTTTCGCGTTGAACAGACGGAAGGATCGGTGCTATTTGCCGGTCCGCCTTCGCATGTGTTTTTCACCGGCATCCCCTGGATCATGAGCGCCAATCGCGCACTGGGCCGTATGTTCAAGCCGGTGGCGACCGGGTTTTACCTATCCTGCGTGGACACCCGCGCTTCAGAACTAGCGGACGCGGCTTGAGTCATTCACCGACATCGGCAATTGGCGATGGACCATTTCAGGAACGAAATGGGAAGCGCACCGCTACCGTCTGATGGCTGCACGGTGAAACAGGAAGCGGTTGGGGAAGCAGCGGACCGGCAACGTTCTACGCTGATCTTGAGTCCACGATGAGCGCGTTTTGCACTCCGACGGTCTTTTCCCGCGAGCCGGACTCGGGAAAAGAAACTCCGCTGCTCTAGACGGGCTTAACGGATTCTGCGCGTGGACCCTTGGGCCCCTCTCCTTCTTCGTACTCGACGGCTTGCCCCTCGTACAGTTGGTCGAACCGCGTTTCCTGAACGGCCGACAGATGGAAGAACAAATCGCCCTTCTCCGTCTTGATGAAACCGAATCCTCGATCGGTCACAATCTTCTTAATCGTTCCCTGTGCCACAGTACTGTTCCTGCAAAAAGAGAAGAATCACCCTAATATTATCGTATCTGGCCAAATTGAATGACGCAATCAAAACCGTTGATATGTTGATGTCGGCCGGAATCGGTTTATGCGCCGGGCCTATTTTCGACTTTGACACAATGCAACGGCTGGGGGTTCAACGGATCCACAAAATGCCCTGCCTCCCGTCGCTGGTTGACCGGTGATGTCGACACCAATCTCGGTCGGCAAGTCGCCAATCGAACCGGCCAACCGTTTTCCATTTGCCCCGCACGGCAGCGCACCATAGGTTGTAAGGATCGGAGCATGATTCGAATTCCGTGGAAAATGGAGAACTTCGGACAAATTGGCACAATCAAAGTGTCATTATGCGTGGGTCCCGCGCAAAGCAAGCGCGCCGTACCTTCTGCGGCATTTGTCGGCCATTCGCTGCAATTCAAACCACCACTGGGAAAGCCTGCTGCATGCCCAACACATCGACCGTTGCCAAAGCGATTATCGGAAACGTCGAGAAGGTCGTCATTGGCAAGCGTCAGGAGGTGATCCTGGCGCTGGTTTCGTACTTTTGCGAAGGACACATCCTGCTGGAAGACGTTCCCGGCGTTGCCAAAACGATGCTCGCTCGCGCGTTGGCACAAAGCGTGGGATGCAGCTTCAAGAGAGTGCAATGTACGCCCGACTTGCTGCCAAACGACATTACCGGGGCGTCGATCTTCAATCCCAAAACGACCGATTTCGAATTTCGAGCCGGGCCAATCTTCGCGCAAATCGTGCTGGCCGACGAAATCAACCGCACGACCCCGCGCACGCAGGCTTCGTTATTAGAGGCGATGGCCGAGCGGTCGGTCACTGTCGATGGGGAAACGTACGAACTCGAGCGGCCTTTTCTCGTTATCGCTACGCAAAACCCGGTTGATCATGAAGGGACATTTCCGCTCCCCGAAGCGCAGCTCGACCGTTTTCTCGTCAGGCTCAGTTTGGGCTACCCCAACATGGAAGACGAGGGACGCATGCTGGAGCTGTTGCGGCAACAACATCCCATCGAAACGTTGGAGCCGGTCGTTTCCGCGGCCGACGTCGTCGCCTGCCAAGACGCCATCCGCGATGTGCATGTCGATAAAAAAGTTCGAGACTACATTTTGAAGATCGTGCACTCCACCCGTGATCACGACGATGTCGCCTTGGGAGGAAGTCCCCGCGCGTCGATTGCGTTGTTCCGGTCATCGCAGGCGTTGGCAGCGATTCGCGGTCACGACTTTGTCTTGCCCGATGATGTCAAGCGAGTGGCTCCAGCGGTGTTGGGCCATCGGTTGATCATCAAGCCGGAAAGCCGCCTGCGAAAAATTACATCGGCAACCGTTGTGGAAGAAATCCTCAGCGACGTGGCAGTCCCCACGCTTTCACAAGGGACGGCATAACAATGCGTTGGATCTTGGCCGCCGTTCTAATTTTGATTGTCGGCATGGTGCTGAGGTTAGGGCTGTTGGTTTATGCCATGTACGTGCTGTTGGGGGTATTGATTGTCAGCCGGTTTTTGGCGCGCGAATGGATCGACAACCTTTCCGCAACTCGGGAAAGCAGCCGGGCGACCGCGGAGATCGGCGACAAAGTGGCCGTCGTCGTCAATGTGAAGAACGAGGGGTCCGTTCCGGTAGCCTGGCTGTTGATGGAAGATTCGTTGCCTCGTGCGGCCCTCATCCAGCGTCCACCGCGTTTACGCGTCGAAGGGAGACGAACGCAGCTTTCGCGCGTGCCGGCCGACGGACAGGTATCGCTGCTGTATCAGGTGACGTTCCTGATGCGCGGCTATTATCAAATCGGTCCGCTGCTTTTGGAAAGCGGAGACTTATTCGGCCTGCATCGAAGGTACAAGGTGGTTAGCGAGCCGCATTTCATTCTGGTCTATCCCAAGGTCCTGCCGCTGATTGGTTACGATTTGGCGTCCCGTCGACCGATCGGCGAAGTGCGAATGATGCATCGGTTATTCGAGGATCCCACGCGCATTTCGGGTGTCCGCCAATATCAAGCAGGCGATCCACTGAACCGGGTGCATTGGCGGGCATCGGCACGCACCGGCGTTTTACATTCCAAAACATACGAACCGTCGTCGATTGTCGGGGCGACAATCCTGCTCGATTTTCACCGCGATAGCTACCCGTCTCGCGGTGAGCCGATCCGTTCGGAACTTTCGATAACAACAGTCGCCTCGTTGGCCAATGCCGTTTATCAACTCGGGCAGCAAGTTGGTTTCATTTCCAATGGTCGCGACGCAGCAGACCGGATCCGCCAGGAAGGTTGGATGCAGGAATTCCACACAAGGAAAACGGCCCGTGAAAATGTCGGCATGCTCGACGAAAACGATCGTCTCGCGCCGGTCAACGTGCAAACACGGCGCGGTGCCGACCAATTGACCCGCATTCTGGAGACATTGGCCCGGTTGGAACTGACCGACGGCATGACATTTCCGCAGCTCGTTACCGAAACGATGAGCCGCCTGCCGCGCGACGCGACGGTTGTCGCGCTGTTGGCGGAAGTCACTCCGGAAATTGCGATCACGTTGGGGAATCTGCGTCGCAGTGGTTTTGCGGTCACGGCATTGTTGATGGTCGTTGACGACGATTATCTGGCGGAATATGGAGGCAGGCTGCTGTCGGAGGGGATCGAGTTTCGCCATATTGAAGACGAAGAGGGAATCACCGCATTTTGTAGTCAGCAAATGGTCCGAGCCTAAGCAATCACCGTCGAAATAGGGGGACTGGCTCGCGGTCGGGCTGATAGCTTGACCGAATTAGAGAATCACAAAGCGTGCCTGTCCCCTTTTGGGCCACCACGAAATTCTGAGTTTGGAACAAATTAAGTAGGCCGATCAATCCGCCTTTGACGAAACCGCCATGGCGCGAAAGCTTCACAAATCTCTGGCCGACTACGTGGTCATCGCCATCAGTCCCGCGCTGATCATGCTGCTCGTTGGCAGCCTGGTCTTCTTCCTGTTGGAAGTCGGTTACGACGGACGTTACCCCGGCCGATTGCGGTGGATCCTATTTTGGTTCGTGTTGGCGTCGGTCTTGATCGCGCGCATCGGCATTGAACAGGGACGCGCCTACGCTGCCGGCTATTCGTTGGTGCTGGCGGTCGCCACCGCGTTTGTCATCATGAAGTATGTCGACGTGGTGTGGTTGGCTTGGATTCTGCTCGCCGTCGTGTGGTGGTTCAGCGACAAGCTGACCTGGGACTGCACGCTCATCGACGATTCTCAGGATGCTTCGGGCGAAGGGCTACTGCAGGCTGCCGGCATGGAACAAACCGGCGAATCGGACGAGAACGGGGAGACCGCAGAGGCGTCGGCTGATGGCGACTCCGACGAAAGTGTATCGGAACAACCGGAATCAGTCTGGCCGGCGTTTGGCAGCAAATCATCGAAAAAGCCGCACACACCCGGACTGTGGGTCGTCTATTTCTCGTGTGCTGCCGTCCCGATTTTCGGAGTGGGGCAGACATTAATTTCCTCCAGCGAAGGTGAATCGCGAGCGTTCGCGTTTTGGATGCTGTGCATATACGTCGCCGCCGGCATGGGACTCTTGCTGACCACTAGCTTTCTGGGGCTGCGCCGTTACTTGCGGCAGCGTCGTTTGGAGATGCCCGGCAGCGTCACCGGAACTTGGCTGACCGTTGGCACTGGATTGATACTCGCCGTGCTGTTGGGTGGCGTACTGTTGCCCCGTCCCCAAGCGAGCTACTCGATTACGGGAATCATCGACAAAGTCAGTTCGCTCACGCAGGATGCCTCCGACCATGCGCTGTTGGACGAGGACGGCACAGAAGGTTCGGGAGCCGAGTCTCAGGAGGCTTCGTCCGATGCTAAGTCGGGTAATGCCAAGTCGGATGACAAAAGCAATCAAGGGGGTGGGCAAAACAGCGGCAGCAAGTCGGGGCAATCCGATCAAGGCCAGCGCAGCCGAGATTCGGGAAAGTCGCAGGGAGAGGGGCAGCAATCGAACGACAATGCTCGGCAGAATGACAACAGCCGCGATAGCAGTTCCTCGAAAAAACAAAGCGAGTCGCAAGGCGGTCGTCAATCGGGCAAACGTAACCAGCAAGATAGAAATAGAAGTGAACAGAACGAGCAAGGGGGCGAAGCATCGCAGCAGGAAGGGCAGTCGCAAAACCAGTCCGACAGCCCGGGCAAGTCGTCGCCGCCGATGTCGTTCGAGTTTACCGTTGCCAATTGGGTCAAATGGCTGTTGTACGGTTTGCTGGCACTCGTGGGGCTGTACTATTTGATTCGGTATTGGAATGAGATTTCTGATTTTCTGTCGCGGTTATGGCAAGAGTTTTTGTCGCTGTTTGGCCGGCGCAAAGATTCCGATCGGAAAGACGCAGATGACGAACAGCAAGAAGAGGAAGAACGGCGGCCAACGTTCGCCGACTATCCCAATCCCTTTTCCACGGGTGCCGTCAACCGCATGAAAGATGCCGAACTGTTGCGCTACAGTTTCGAAGCGCTGGAGGCATGGGCGGGGGACCATAATATTGGCCGCGATCCTGATCAAACGCCAATGGAATTCGCAGAGATTCTCGGTGGGCGGGTGACGCCATTGGAAAAACTGGTCAATAAAACCGCGCGCATGTATGCCCGACTGGCGTATGCGGGCCGGCAGCCGCCCCAAGATTGCTCTCGACTATTGGAACAGTTGTGGCGCCGAATGGGCGAATCGGCGTATTAGTCTTTGCTGACCTAACGGAATCGAATCGGCGGTAAGCCGATTTATCGCTTCGCCGTACGCAAAGCGACTGGGGCCATGGACGCTGCTCGGCTATTCAACCTCGGCAACGCGTCCGACGCGGGAAACAAGTTCCCTTGAGCCAGACCGCCGCCAGCCACCCTGCGATTCATTGTTTCACCGTTAACCCGACCTAGGCGAAACAGATTCATCGTTTCGCCGGCATTTGTTTGACCATCTGGCGACCACCACGCGAATCGGTCAGAATAATGGCATCGAATAGGGGAATTCAGATGACCATATCAAGGCGAAATCTGTACGCGGTCTGCCTCGTTTTAATTCTGGGTCTTCTCGCGCCTTGCTCGGCACAGGAGCCGAACGTTGCCGGCTGGTACTTCCCGCCGGCCGGTGAAGGACTCGATCAGCAAAGCCAGAAGACATTCGCTGAAGCGGGGATGAAGGATACGGTTGTCACACCGTTAGATGCCAAAGCATCGCGTTGGGCGTTATGGCGGCACGGGTATCTGCTGCATGTTACCGGCGACTGGAACAAAACGCAGGACGTCGCTTCGCTGCGGAAGACGTGGCACGCCCTCACCGTGGGGGCTGCGATCGGGCAAGGCAAGCTGGCATCGTACGATGAAAAAATCGCCGACTATGTTCCACGCTTGCAAGGCAAAGATGCCGAAGCAACCTGGTGGCACGTCATCACGCAATCTTCGGGATTCG
>JANQRQ010000336.1 GCA_028284485.1 Planctomycetaceae bacterium
CTTGATGTGGCACTTGTTAAGAAACGCACGCGCGAATACCTGGCGAGCGTGGCCAGCGTCGACCGCAACGTGGGCCGCCTGCTCGACACGCTTAAAGAACTCGAGATCGCCGACAACACGGCTGTCATTTTCACCAGTGACCATGGCTACAACTTGGGTCACCATGGAGTTTGGTACAAAGGGAATGCCCAATGGCAATTGACCGAACTCCCGGAGCAACGGTGGCCATATATCGGTCCGAAACAACGCCCGAATCTGTTTGATCAATCGCTGCGCGTTCCGACGGCCATACGCTGGCCTGCTGTGGTTGCACCCGGCACTGTCATCAACAAAACCGTGACCAATCTCGATTGGTTCCCAACGCTATTGGAAATTGCCGGTGTCGAGCTTCCAGCGGAGTTAACAGTTCGCGGTCGAAGTTTCGCAGCGCTCCTGAACGACAAGCAACCGTCAATTCCGTGGAACAACGATCTGTACGCTGAATACAGTATGAAACACGGTGCGCAAACCGACATGCGTGCCTATCGAACTCCGAACTGGAAGCTGATGATCGATTTCAAGAACGAGGGTCGAGCCGAACTTTATGACTTGAAACGCGATCCCGGTGAGACGACCAACCTGATTGAATCTGAGAATTCGCGGATCGCAGAAGTGCGCAACGAGCTGCGAGAAAGACTTCGGCAAGAATTGGTCGAGATCGGCGACCCATTGTCGGCGCGCCTGAACTGAAACGATTTCGGAGTGCGCGCAAAAAAACCGGCGCCCGTTTAAGACAGGCGCCGGGGAATCTCCGAATTTATGTTCGGTTGTGAAACCGATTTTACTCAGGAACTTCCGTTCCCGATCCGGTCGATGAGCCGGCTTGATCGTCGGCAGCTCCGCCGTCTTCAGGTGCTGCAGCAGCGCCCGCATCGCTCGAGCCGCTGTCGTCGGTCGAGGTGCTATCGGCACAGCCGATTGACCACGTCGCAACACTCACGATCGAGAGAAGCGCGAAAAGATTCATGTACTTCTTGACAGTCCGCATTGGTCCCAGTCCTTTCAAACTTCAACAAAAGAAACGTTTGTTTATCGCGGTCCTCACATCGAACAGCGTTAACCCACTATCAATCCGGTATATGAATCGGGCCGAAAGAATGCAACCGTCTCAAGGTTGCAAAACGATCTTTCCACTCAGAGTCCCAGCTCTGCCGATCGTGTTTTCCTCTTGCAGCGCATGCGCTTCCGCCGCCTCGGAAAGCGATAGAAGCTTTCCGATTTGAGGATGCCAGGCTCCCTGACTATAGAGAGCCGAAATGGCCTTCCCGCATTCCCGCTGTTCTGCGGGTGAGGCATTAAACATGGCAAATCCCAACATTCGGAGGTCATTCACGTAAAATGGGCCAACTGGGAACTCCGGACGTGCGTCTCGACCAGCCATCAGAATGATTCGCCCCCGTTGTGCCATGAGGGGAACTGTGCGATCGAAGGTCGGCTCGCGCTGCGTTTCAAACCAAATGTTGATCCCTCCTTGTTGCTCGGCAAACTGCGAGATTTGTTCGTCCAGGTCGGAGGCATGGTAATCGAGAACCAAGTCGGCCCCCCAGCTTTCGCAAAGCTGTTTTTTCTCGTCGCTGCCAACAGTCGCGATCACGGTGGCACCTGCAGCCTTGGCCATTTGGACGACCGAACCGCCGACGCCGCCTGTTCCCCCGTTAACAAATACTGTTTCCCCCTCTTGCAACCCACCGTGCAGGTTCAAACCCAAATGTGCGGTAATTCCGACCAAAGCGCCGGCCGCCGCCTCGGTATCCGACATCCCCTCGGGGCTCGGGTAGAGCCAGTCCTGGTCAACGGCTGCCAATTCTGCGAACGACCCATTGCGGCCAAACAGCCCTTGATTACTCCCCCACACCCGGTCGCCGGCTTTGAAACGAGTGACGTCACTGCCACAACTTGCAACCGTGCCGGCCAAATCACATCCGATAATGTAGGGGAACTCGATCGGCAGCTTGACCGCTCCACTGCGAATGTACGTGTCGATCGGATTGACCGCCACAGCTCCCACTTCGACCAACACTTCGGTCGGGCCAGGTTCTGGATCGGGCCGATCTGCATACTGAATAACCTGTGGCTCACCGGTTTTCTCAATAAAGGCGGCTTTCATGGTGGGTTCTCCCTTTCGCCAGTTTCAAAACTCTCTGATGCACATTGTGGAGATTGGACAAGTACGCTCAATAACAAGCACAACCGAGTTTTGAAACGAATTCTAATTCGGCAGTTTCAAAACTCTCTGATGTACATTGTGGAGATTGGACAAGTACGCTCAATAACAAGCACAACCGAGTTTTCAAACGAATTCTAATTCGGCAGTTTCAAGATTCTCTGATGCACGTTCCGGAAACTGGAAGTGTACACTCAATAACAAGCACAACCGAGTCTTGAAACGAGTTCTAATTCGGCAGTTTCCAATTCTGCTGTTATGCGACGCAAGCGCGCAAACTGTGCTTCATTCAGCAGCGCCGGCGTTTGGACGCGGCAGGAATTTCTGCATCTGGGCCGGATGCCAAAAGCAAACGTGCGCAACCGCTGCGAGAAACAACAAAGTGGCTACGCTGACGGCCGCTCCCCAGTATACGGAGCGCGGTTCGTACTTCCAGAGTACGCGATGCTGACCCGCCAGAATCTCAAGCGACCGGTACATCCCATCGATGACTTTCGCATCCGCAGCAGCGCCGTCGATCGTCGCCGACCAGCCGGGAAACGTCAAATCGGTCAGGATCAATTCTCCTCCATCGGGTGAATCGACCTCCAACACGATTTCGTTGGCTGAGTAATTGGTAATTGTCGCGAGTTTTTCGGCTGCCGGATCACTCCATGCCACGCGTCCACGATTTCCATTTAACCGGTAGAGATACAGCGGCTGCCCGGCTCGGGCCCAGGCCCGATTTAAAACCGGATCATCGCCACGCCATACCAGTTCCACCGGCCAGCTCGATTCATTGACCGGCTTGAAACTGAGAATGTGCGTCACCCCAGCCTGCTGCAGCCAATCAATTTGGTCCGTCGAGAGCGCCATTTCGGGTTGATCTTCTGTAGTCTCAGGGGGATTCGGCATGATGAGTTTGGGATTTGTGTAAGCCTGCGGGCCAAACGTCAAATAGACCGGCGTCGACGCCACCCCCAACACGTTGGGAAAGTTGGCGCCAGGGGCGAACAATCGCGGCACACCCGGCTCTTCTGTGAGCACCTGCCGCACCGGGCTTTCCTGCAGGTGTGTGATCGGCGGATCCGCCACCATCTGGCTGAAACGGATCAGTCGGCTGGTGATCCATAAATCGGACGCGGATATACATAAGACGGCCATCAACAGCAGCACCGAGCCGATCTTTTGTGAACGCCATAACAGGCCCGCAGTGCCTACAAGCGCGCTGCACACTCCCCACAAAATGATGCCGTTTGTGCCAACCGACCAATGGCCGAGCGACAGCGGATTGGTCCAATCGATTTCTTGCAGCAGAAACTCCACATCCGACACGAGTGACCACTGGCTGATCGCCGTCACAATGACAGCCAAACAAATCACGATCGACAGCGAACGGTGCCGCGGCGATTGTTGCAGAGCAATTCCGGCGAGATACGCGACTGCTGCGGTCGTCACAATTCCGTAGCGACCCGGTCCTTGAAAGTAGCTGAAGCCGGGCAAGTGTTTCGCGATCGGAACGAGGCACCCGGATGTGTAAACGAGCGCCGATATGCCCAGCGCGAACCACAGCAATCCAAGGCGATCCTTCGACCTTACGACGATGATCAGCGAAGCCAGCGCCATGACGAGAGGAACTACTCCAAAGTACAAATGGGCTTCGACTTCATTCGTGCGATCTCCATGAATCGGCGGATTGTCCTGCAAAGCGTCATTTCGATCGAACAGCGGAGAATAGTATTTAAAGGGCAAGAAGGTTTGCGCGTAATACCACACCGGAATCGAACCGAAGCCAAGTTCATGGTTGTCGCCGACATCCGCACGTTGACTCATTTGGCGCAGCTCCCACGTTGGCGCGAGTTGTGCCGCCGAAAGACCAAAGCTGACGAATACCGCAGCCGTGAGAATCAGCGCCATTCGTCTGCGTGCTTCAGCAGCATCAGGATCGCTCCCAGAGCGCGCCCACCAGATTCGAATTGGAATGTATGCCGCCAATGTGATCTGTGTGATAAAGGCGATCTCAAAATGTCCGGCCAGCATTTGCAACGACAGTATGGCCGCCAGTGCAATCGCGTACCGCCACAATCGCGAATTCAAAAAGCGTTCCACACACCACAGCGCCGCCGGAAACCAGGCCCCGCCGATAATCGCCCACTCGACACAATTGCGGGAGGGGAACCAGCCATAGGTGTAAACCAATGCCATCAAGAGCGCCGGCCCGAACGTCAATCCGATCTGCCGCGCATACAGCGCCATGAACACAAACGCCAGGATGTAATGCAATAAATGGTTGACGTTGTAGGCGGTGTTCGCATCAAGCACTGAATAGAATGCCAAATGAAACGGATAGAACGGACCGGTTTGGCTTTCGCCAACGAGCGGATATCCGTGCCCCGTACGATTGTTCCACAACGGGAACTCACCCGCTTGTAGACTCTCGGCATAGAAGGTTTTCTGTGGAAAGTAATAAGAGTAAACGTCACCCCCAACGAATCCACCACCCGTCCACAGCGGCCCCCAAAACAGCAACGTCAGAACGACGGCGCAGCCAAACGCCCCCAGCAGGAATACTCTGCCTGGCGAGGCCGAATGACGGGACTGCTTGGTGCTTGTCACTATAGCGATTGAGTTTTTCTAGTGGACACTTCTGGCTCGTGGGAGCCGGCAAACATAGAACAAAACGCGATTGTCGCGGCCACAAGTCAGCGTAACACGCTGTACAGAATTCGTGCCGGGAGATTTAATGACTGTCGGTCACAAGCGGCAACGCCGCTGACGTCCCCTGATGTTAACGGACCGCAGCTCCGTTGACGATCATACTGTCGGACCCATCTCGGCTAGAGCGGTTTACTTTTTCTTCTGGGCGTTTTTGGCTCGTGGGTACCAACTATCTTAGAACGAAACGCAATTGTCGCGGCCACAAGTCAGCGTAATACGCTGTAATTGCGAATGTGACCGGTGTGTTGTAGGCGTAGATGAAGGCATTCGGCATTCTATCGAGAGGGCGAAGCTCCTGCTGAGCCGCATCGATACAAAAGGCGACAACCGGGTGGCTGGGGCGCTATGAGGCCTTTGTCTGTATCTAACGTCCATGGCCCAGTCGAATTCTGATAGTGTCTCATGGCCACGTAGCGACCGCGATGGGGGGTTAACAGGTTCGCAAAGACTGGGGCTGTGAATGCCAAAGATTGCTCGACACCGTCCGCCCGTTCGCTGTAAGAACGATACCCAGCGTCCCATCACGCCCCCAGCCACCCAGTGACTAATCGCGGGCTACATTCCCACGCCGCGCATGCGACTGCGTCAGATCGCTCACTGCAGTCGCTGATCAAACCAATCTGCCACTAACGAGATATCACCTTCCATTCCAGGCCAGCTGTGCCCGACGCCCGGTTTGAGAATCAGCTTCACCGCTACATCGCTCGCCGCCAACTTCGCCGCCATCGATCCCGCCTGTTGCAAAGGAGCGTTTTCATCAAGTTCCCCATGAATGATCAACGTCGGGGGATCCTGCGAATCGACATAGTTGATCGGCGAAATGCGCGCCAGTCGTCGGTGAACCTCAGCCGGTTCATCAACCGCAATTAACCGTGATTGAAACGGATCGAAATCTTCAAAGCGAAAAATATGACGATATTGACGCAAAACGTGATGATCGACGACGAGTTTTCCCGGACCGCCGTAATTGACAAAATCGGTAACCGGTGCCATACAGGCGACCGCTGCGACGCGACAGGGATGAACCTCGACCGGATCACGCGCACGAGCGTTTCCGTCATCGCTATCCATCCCGGCCATTAATGCCAAATGGCCGCCGGCCGACACGCCATAGATTCCCAGACGTTCCGGATCGATTTTAAACCGCTCGGCACTGTGCCGCACAAATCGCACGGCTCGACGAACATCAGAAACGCTTTCGGGAATCGTAAATTTCGGATGGCTGCCATATAGCGCCAAAAAGACTGTGTAGCCGCGATCGAACAGCATACTAACTTGCGTGCGTACAAAGTCATTATCCGTCTTCGCGTAGCTCGACTTCCACCCGCCATTGACGACGTAGACTGCACCGGCACCGTTTGCATTGGCAGGAATGTAAACGTCCATCGTCAACGCCATGCCGAATTTGCGGCCGTAAATCACATTGTCGATTCGGGCCGGCTCTGCCGTTTCACCGGCTGCACACGATCTGCTCGTGGGTGTGATTGCGAAGACACAGAACAGTGCGCTGGCCGCAAACAACAATTTATTGGTGGCTGGACGGATCATTTCTTTACTCGCGTCCAGAACTCATTCTCGGGGCTGCGCTTTTGGCGGTCGATCACTCCGAAAGCGTGGATCAATGTGTCATCCGCCTCGCGGTAGCGATAGATGAACGAATCGGGTTTGGTGAACGACACCTTTCCGGTTTCGGGACCAACTGTTTTCCTGAGATTCCAAAATGTGAACAGCGTGACTCGATTCCAGCTTTGCACCATGAATTGGGCCGTGTGTTGCATCACGGGGGATTCTTCAGCGGAATACCAGGTCACCGTCTCCTGGATACCGTCAATCTCATTGACGACGCGAAACTTCACACCTTGAATATCCACCGCTTTCTCCCAAGGGCCTTGCAACTTTTTCAAATCGGAGGTCGCCTTGGCATCGTGCCGCAATTCAAGCGACCACTGGTCGTTTTCAGCCGTCGAAGAAAACCGCGTCGGACGCTGTGCATCGGGCTGAGCGAGACAAAGCGTCAACCTTGCGCCGCGGCGTCGCAGAATGCCCTTTCGCAATTCAGTTTCGCCGCCGGCGCTGAGCTGCAAATCGATATGCGGAGGCGACTGTTCGGTATCGATGGTAAATTGCGACCGATCGTCCGGCGAAAAGGCGGGTGCGTTGAACTGCATATTGTCGCCATCAATCAGAACTTGAAAACCTGCTAGGGGATGCCGTTTACCGCCATCGCGCGCCGACTCGACATTCCAGATACCGTCCAACTCTGATGCGGCCAGCTCATCAGCACGCAGGCTTTGAACGATCGCCGAATTCAACGCGATGGCAACGAGTAGCACCGTGTTCAATTTGGGTCTTTTCATTTCGTCGCTCCTGCTAATGCGTTTACTTTTTCTTATTGGCGTTTCTGCCTCGTGGTAGCCAACTATCAGAGAACAAAACGCGATTTTCGCGGCCACAAGTCAGCGCAATACGCTGTAAATGACCGGCGCGATGAGATTATAAAAAGTCACTCGGAACTGTCGGCCTCTTCCGATTGGTCATCATTGCCAGGTTTGCTTTCCGACATCACCTCCAAGCTCAATTCAATGGCTTGCAAGGTGCGCTGCGTACACTGGTCGATATGGAATTTCAAACCGAACAGCCCGGCGCTAATGGTGGTGTAAACACAGACGGCCGCCGCTCCGATAAGAACGGGCAGCGAAAAGTCGAAGATCGCCAATAGGATATACGCCCCCCAGCACACGAATTCCAAAACAGCGAATCCGATGATCGCTTTGTGAAACATCTTTTCAGACTCTTCCACACTATCCATGACCGATCGACGAACGTCGTCCAAGGAAGAAGGATTGGACATAATGGTTCTACTTTCGCTGTAAGGCCGTTATTCGATGCGTTGTATCTGCTCTCGCAGGCGCGACAGTCCGTAGGCCAATCGGGACTTGACGGAACCCAAAGAGATTTCCAATACGTCGGCTGTTTCTCGTAGAGTCATGCCGTTCAAATAATGCAAACTCAAAACTGCTCGACTGGCAGGTGAGACTCGCTGCAAGAGACCAGGGAGCTGTTCCACAATGTCCGCAGTATTGTCGTGACGCGATGTTTCCATCGTGGTCGATTCCGCCAGCACCGATTCATCAGTGGTTAACGAATAACGACGTTCCTGCCGCAAACATTCGAAGGCGCGACGGCTGGCGATTCGATACGCCCAACTGCGAAACGCCTTCGGTTCTTTCAGCCAGTACAACTTTCGGAAAATCTGCAAAAAGGAATCTTGCAGCACGTCTCTGGCCAACTGGTCTTCCCCGACAATGCCGAAGATGTAGCGATAAAGCGGCTCTTGAATGACCTCTAGCAGCGAGTTTAGAGCCGCTTTATCACCCGTTTGGGCGCGCAGCACCCACTGGGTCTCCCTGCGGGAGTCGGTCATGCGTCCCACCCGGCGATTGTTTCGAATGCCCAATTGTTGTCGTTTCTAAGACTAAAGAGGGGGCAAACTATCGAACTGTTCGAATCGAATTCGAAATGTTTTCGAATCCACCTCGCAGGTCTGTGGTTCCAGGACATACGAGCCGTAGCAAGTCATTCCCGCGAAAGCGGGAATCCAGCATAATCGACGATGAACAACCCGAGAAAAGGAACGAATGGAAAAAACCAGGCTCGAGAGGCCAGCATCTAGTAGTCGTCCGAAGATTCAAAACTCGCCGACGCGTTCCGGCAAAGGATCCATGGTCAACACGCTCGCATCGAATGCCAGCTTCATCAGCCGAGCTTTGCGTTCCGCCGACGCGGAATCGTCCCACAGGTTTTCGAATTCACCGGGATCCGACTTAAGATCGTACAGCTCGCCGGCATCGATCCCATGATAAACGACAATCTTTTCATCAGTGTTCCTGAGCATCGTGCCGTAGGCATGACGGTGCGTCCAGGAGTTTGTGTATTCGCTGTACACGAATTCCCGGTGAATGTGCGGATCAGCCTCGCCCTTGAGAATTCCGGCCAAGGAGCGTCCCTGCATGCCGGCCGTCGGCGCCAACCCGGCACATTCCAGCAGCGTCGGGGCCAGATCGACAAGCTCGACCAACGCGTCGCTGAGCAAATCGTTAGCGAACCGTTTTGGCCACGAAACAATCAACGGAACGTGCACCGCCTCGTCATAAAAATGAGGTCCCTTGAGATACAGGCCATGGTCTCCCAACATCTCTCCGTGATCAGACATGAAGATGACGATGGTGTTCTCCCGCTGTCCCGTCTCTTCCAAAGCTCGTAGCATGCGACCGACCTGATCGTCGATGAGTTCAATCATCGCGTAGTAGGCCGCCGTGACTTCCCGCTGCTCTGTCTCGGTCATCGAACCGGTATGAAAATACCCCGGCGCGTTGTGTGCCCATTCATGGTCCAACTGTTGATAAACCGGTTTATTCGTCAATTCTCCTTCGCGATAACGAGGTAAAGGCATGTTGGCGGGGTCGTATCGGCGGAGGTACTCCGCCGGCGGGTCGAACGGATGATGCGGGTCAAAAAAGTTCACGCTAAACAGCCAAGGTTCGCTTTGATGTTCGCGCATGAATTCACACGCCTTCTCCGCGCACCATGTTGTTTGATGGAATTCGGCCGGTATTCCTTCTTTGACAAACCTGCTCTCGTGTCCGGAATAAAGCTCGTCCCAAGACTGGCCGCGCGATGTCAGCCAGTTCGTGTAGGCATTTTCCGGCCAATCGGGATTGGGATGGTGGCTCCAATAAAACGTTTCGTACCCGTCGTCGATCCGTGGTTCAACGCGGCCGTTCGCACACGATCCAAGATGCAACTTGCCCGACAATCCACACACGTAACCGGCGTCTGCCAGTATCCGCGGAACCAGTCGCTCGTCTGCCGGAATGTCCTGCCCGTTCTGTCGGCACCGCGTCGTGCGGGGATAGCGTCCCGTCAAAAACGAGGCGCGACTCGGCGTGCAAACCGGGCTTTGCGCGAACGCATTTGTAAATGACACACCCGTTTCAACCAGACGATCGATGTGCGGCGTGCGGATGCGACTGTTGCCGAGCGCAGCAATCGTATCGAATCGCTGTTGGTCGCTGCAGATCCACAAAATGTTTGGTCGTTCGGTTGCAGGCATCACAATGTCCAGACAGAGACAACAGATTCTTCAACATCAGGAATTGTGAGTATGCCCGCAGAATCGCCAATTGCCCAGTGAAACGCCTTAACGCGGCGCGGTGACGTGATCAAGACTGACCGACTCACCCCCAAGCATTTCGCCCCCGTCGATGCTGCTCAGCGACCGATACAAGTCGGGATCAATCTCGAGCGAGCTGAAACGGACTGATCCATCTCCCATCAGGAAGTGAATACCAGTTTCGTGCGGCGAAGAAGCATCGTATCGATCCGCATCGGCTGAGTTCGGCACGTGGCCCGCTTGAAACAGGACGGTTCGTGCCTGGTCGATTTCAGGTTCCAACAGATTCGTTGCCACGCCGGCCCAGGTCGTTTCGTAATAGACGGCCTCGACCGATTTCACTGCCGTAGTCAAATGCCCTGACTTTCGCTCGGCACAGAAGATGGTATGGGAGAGCCCATCGCGTATTTCGGCCAGGTCGATACTACGATTTCGCGTAAATGGTCCGCGACCGTCTTCGGGGTTTTGCGTCATGTTGCCCGGGCCGAAATTGGCCGGATAGCTCGACTTGGCAAACCGAATTTCGTTCGAGTACCCGCCGATCAATTGACTGGAGGCGACCGACGACCAACCGGGACGGCGAACATACCCACGAAAAACCTCCGGATCGGAGGCGCACTGCGTGACCGATATTCGAGCTTCCCGAAATTGTTGCTTGTCGGGTCCCCAGATCGGTGTTTCCCAATCCGCGGATTGCGAGAGTGCGTATTGATCGAGATACGGCAGCAGCAGCGCGTTCCAACCGTAACCGGAAGTTGTCGGCATTCCGTCGGGCGGGCTACCGTAAATGTAACCCGGCGGCAATACGCCGTGCACATCTACATAGTTGTGCATGGCCAATCCGAGTTGACGCAGGTTGTTTTTGCATTGAACTCGGCGTGCCGCAGCTCGTCCCTGCTGGATTGCCGGTAACAATAACGAAGTCAGAATGATGATGATTCCGATCACCACCAGGAATTCAATCATCGTGAATCCCGACCGGTCGTCGCGGCATTGGTACTTCGGAGTCGAATCTCGTGTGAACATCGGCCCTCGATTTTTCAGGCATGACGAGTTGTCTGGTTGGAATATTTCCAACTCGCCACCCCAAACGGAGCAGTCGCGGGGATTTTGGGTGTGGTTTTATACCTAATTGACCCGCAACTCAGGAGACTTCGTCTAAGCAATCTGGTTTGTCGACCGAACGCTTTCTCGGTTTTAGGACTCGGCCTGGGATTGGGGAATACTCGCCATGATCGACTTTTCCGTCCCAAAGTCGTGAAATGCCAGATCTGAGGAGAAAAGGCTGCGGCGGAGGTACTTCCATTGGAACAATATATTCGTCGTGGGCGTACTTGGCTCGTGGAAACGAGCAATCATAGTACGCAACGCGACTGTCGCGGCCATGAATCAGAGTAACACGCTGTAGCCGGCGGAAGGAACCTTGCGCGCCGCAGCCAAGAATTTCAAAGAATGGCCAGGCCGTCAGGCTGCGGAGCCGGCCAATGCCCTTTGCGCCGATCGGAAATCGACTTCGGCAATCGAATCGACAATCTGATCCGGTTCGAATGCGAAATCGGTAAGGTCAGTCAATTGCGTCCCGCCGGAGAGGACCAACACCGTGCGATAGCCCATTTGCACGCCTCCCAGGATATCGGTCTCCATGGTGTCGCCGATCATCGTGGTCTCAGATGCTGTCAGCCCGAGTTCCTTCCTGGCGGCCCGCATCATAATCGGGCTTGGCTTGCCGACGCTGAAAGCCTTGCGACCTGTGGCCGCTTCCAACATCGCCACGATCGCGCCGCATCCGGGACGGAGCCCTGCCTGAGTCGGACAATTCGGGTCGAGATTCGTCGCAATCAGTTTGGCTCCCTTTTCAATCATGCGGACGGCCGCTTCGAACATTTCGAAGGTCATCGAACGCCCTTCACCCACAACAACGTAATCGGGATCGTGGTCGACAATCGAATACCCGTTGCGATGAAGGGCATGTAACAGTCCCCCTTCGCCGATGACGTATGCCGTTCCGCCCGATTTTTGGGCAGCGAGGAACCGGGCTGTTGCCATCGCACACGTAAAGACATGCTGTTCCTCCACGGCGATGCCCATACGTTTGAGTTTTGTAACCACGTCGCGCCTGGTCCGTTGACTGTTATTCGTTAAGAACAAAAAGGGAATCTTCCGCTCCGTCAATTCGTTGATGAAGCGGTCGGCTCCCGGTATGAGATCGGTACCTCGGTAAATCACACCATCCATGTCGATTAAGAATCCGTGTCGCATTTCAGCTCCTCACTGCCGGCGATGTTGGCGTGCAAAGGGAATTCCATTTCTTTGCGAACCGTCGGCCCGGCTGTAACAGTTCTGGGGTCATCCAACGCGAGATAGCAACGCCGTTTTCTACCGATTGTTGACGATAGTTTTGGTTCCCGGTTGGTGGTGGCTGGACGGCCACTCGGAATCGAGCGCTTTCTGAAAGGGAGCGATGCAATACGCGTGCCGGAACGTCGCTGCAGCGTGGTCCCGGCGAGCCGCAAGAATGATGCAAGCCTAACCGCCGCTGCCGGGCCGGATTACGTCGTTTGAATTTTCGTTGATTCCTATCGTCTGCAGTCGCAGATGCTCAATTCGGTGCAATCGTTGTTTGCATTCCGTGCGGCGTGAGCGAGCAACCTGGTCGACACCCGGTGAACCGACGGTAAGCATCGGTGATAGTGGATGGTTGTCAGCCCCCGCGACCTGATCATCCTCATTCCCAGTTTCTGGAACCGAGATGAAGTCGGGAGGGCGAGGCGAAATACACGAGCTTCCCAATTCGCGACGAATTTAGAATCGGGAGGGCGAGGCTCCTGCCGAGCCGAGAGACCGAGCAACAGATTCGCCTCTCGAGAATACATTTGAAAAATGCAGATCCAAAAGCCGTATCACGGGATCTCGCGACGGCGCGAAGCCGCTGTTGTGCACTAGCACATTATCATGACTACGAATTAGAGTTGGGTGGCCGGGGCTGGACAGAGCGAAGCTAAGGAAGCCCCGGGGTTTCGGGTGATGCCCTCCAACCCCGGCCACCCGAAAATGACGCTGTGACAAAGTACTCGACCCTTCGCGACTTGGCGCCTTCGCGTGAGAATTCCATTGCCCCCGGTCCAACAATGTTGCCGCGATCTGGGGACTCTCTTTTTCAAAATGTCATTCTCTGAATCAAACGGCGTCGAAACTGGCAAACCGCGCCGCACACTGTCAGAATGGATTCATACACGTCGGTGTGTGCCACTGCTTGCGAACAGTGCAGCTGCGTATGGGAATCAACGGCGAGCGAAATGAGTTGGCGTTTTGCCACCGCGCTCCTGAATTCGCACGGCCACCAAGTAGGCCGTGGCACACCAAGTTGTTAATCACTGGCCTTGAGAAAAGTGAATCGAGCTTTTTGCCGGTGCCGCCAAAGAATATCAACGCCACACGCTTGTAACGAACCGTCTCCCACGGAGCCTAACATGATGCGCATCATTGCAATCGTCGCCTGCCTGCTGCCGCTGTTTGTCACATCAACGCACGCGGCAGATACAAAACCGAACATCCTTTGGATCAGTACCGAGGACATTAGCGCCCACATCGGCTGTTTCGGCGACGAGCATGCCATTACGCCCAACCTCGACCAACTGGCTAGTGAAGGCGTCCGCTACAGCAACGCCTTTGTCGTCGCCGGTGTTTGCGCCCCGTGTCGCTCGTCGATTATTACCGGGATGTATCACACGACCATTGGTACGCATCACATGCGTTGCCGAGCAATCCTGCCCGAGTATGTCCGCTGCTTCAGCGAGTATCTGCGCGATGCCGGCTATTACTGCACGAACAATTCGAAAACCGACTATCAGTTTTCACCACCAAAAACAGCCTGGGACGAGTCGAGCGGTTCGGCTCATTGGCGGAAGCGACCAGATCCCGATCAGCCGTTTTTTGCGATCTTCAATTTTACGATGACGCACGAAAGCCGCATTGCTTCCAAGGATCGCTACGAATCAGCGACGAGCGAGCTTTCCCCCGAATTGCTCCGTGATCCCAAGTCGTTGAAGTTGCCGCCTTACTATCCCGATACGCCAATCGTGCGTGAGGATTGGGTCCGCAACTACAACTTAATTACCGCCATGGATCGCGAAGCAGGCAAACTGTTAAAACAACTCGAAGAGGACGGCGTCGCCGATAACACGATCGTCTTTTTCTGGTCGGATCATGGCGTCGGTCTGCCGCGCGGCAAGCGATGGCTGTACGACTCGGGCATGCATGTTCCCCTCATTGTGCGCATTCCCGAAGCATTGCGGAGATCTGGGCAGGGAACTCCGGGAACAGTGGATGACTCGCTGGTCAGCTTGATCGATTTGGCCCCAACGATGCTGAACCTAACGGGAATCGATATCCCCGAACACATGCAGGGCCGGGCTTTTTTGGGGGATGATCTGACCAAGCCGCGTGACTATGTCTACGGCGCCCGAGACCGTATGGACGAACGGTACGACATCATTCGTGCCGTCCGCGACAAGCGCTACAAGTACCTGCGGAACTACGAACCGTTCAAGGCGTACTACCAATACATGAACACTCCCGAAAAGGGAGCCACCATGCAGGAGTTGCGGCGATTGCATGCGTCGGGCGATTTGCCGGCGGCTGCGGAACTGTTCATGGCCGATCACAAGCCGATCGAAGAGCTGTACGACTTGGAAAACGATCCGTACGAAATCAACAACTTGGCTGAATCGCCGGAGCATCGTCAAATTCTCGCGCGGATGCGTGATGCTCATTTGGCGTGGGTCAGCGATACCCGCGACATCGGCTTGATGCCGGAACCGGAAATCACCGCTCGTGAACGCGACCTGACGACGCGGTATGCGATTCTACGTCAACCGGGTGCCGACGACTTGACCGACCGCATCCGCAGTGCTGCCAACTTCGCATTGCAGGGCGAGTCGGCAATTGATGAGATGATTCGCGTGCTCGACGACGACGATGCCGCCGTCCGCTACTGGGGCGCGATCGGTTTGGGCAACCTGGGCGAGACCGCAGCACCCACCGCCGAATTGATGGAGAAATCGTTGGAGGATCCCTCTGCCAGCGTTCGCATTGCAGCAGCGCGGGCGTTGTGCCGCATGAATCAGCCGCGGCAAGCGCTGCCGATTCTCACGCAGGAACTGGCCAGCGAATTCGAATGGGTGCGACTAAATGCGGCCATCGTGCTGGACGAAATCGACGAGATGGCCCGCCCCACAATTCCTGCGTTAACGCAGGCGCTGGAAGACAAGCAGAACAAATACGTCGTGCGCGTGGCGAACCGGGCACTCAACGAACTCAACGGAACGAATAACGCGGTGCCATAGGCAACGAGATGTCTGCAATTCCCAGTCAGGCATTGTGCGGTTTCTATCAACGCACGCTCAAATGTTGTCATTCCCGCGCAGGCGGGAATCCAAAGATTCGGCACTGGATTCGCGATCAATGCCGTCAGCTTGAGACGGCATGGCCACGCTGCTATCGCGACGTGGCCATGAAACCCGGCGATGCTGAGGCCTGCGAAAGCCCCGGAGCTGATGTCGCAGATCACAGCCTGGCGCGCCAGTATCCCTTTTTCTTTAGAAGTGGTCCCCTGGCCCTCTGATGCATTGCGATGACTTTTGTATTGAAGGTTCGAAAACAAGCACAACCGCGTTTTGGGACTGGTTCTAGTGGGACAGACATTCCTGTCTGTCCAAACGGGCAGGTGCCAGTGCCTTTGCCAGTATTTGTGCTGTTTCGAGCTTAGTTGGTAGATAACGTCATTCCCGCGCAGGCGGGAATCCAGTGACTCCCAGTCGTGCGGGTGGCTGGGGCGAAATTCGGGATGGAACGGTGCCAGAGCATTGATTGCAATTTCAGCAGTTCAATGCGTGGTAATCGACTCAGCCCCAGATGACCCGATCCATCTTCGACTTGTCTGGGGCTGTGAACGCTCTTTGATTGTTTCGCGTTACTTCCTGACTTCATGCGGCACGGCCAATTGGAAATCGCATCGCGCCGCCAGCCAACCGTTTCGTTCTCGCTGGGCTATCGTTAGCGCTAAGGACGACGAATCGGTGCTTGCGCCTTAACTGCAATCGGAAACACTTTTCCCTCGCCGACGCGTCGAGTTACCAAAGCGAGAACTGTACAACACCCATGCTCGCGCTTCAGGCTAAAAGCTCCTCGCCTGAACACCGAAAACCGAAACTTTCACCCGTCATGCTAGCGGCAAAACGAAAACGAGCAGCACAGTGACTGCCATGCTGACGATCCCCAATGTGGAAAGCAGCAGAGTCCACGAGCGGAGCGACTCCGACTCGGTCAACCCCCCCATCTTGGTGAAGATCCAGAATCCACTGTCGTTCATCCAGGAACCAACCAGCGAGCCGGCCCCGATGGCGGTTGCCAGATAGACGGGGTTGAAACCCAACGCTTCAGATGTGATCTCTGGATTCTCGGGCGTAATCAACATCGAAGCGAGCATGGAGGATGTGGTAATCATCGAAACGGTGCCCGATCCTTGCGCCACTTTCAGCAGCGAGGCAATGCCAAATCCCAGGAACAAAAACGTCAATCCAGCCGATTCATCGCCTTGGCCTCTAAAGAGATCTTGAATTGCCGGGCCGATTTGGGCCTCCTTCAGCATGGCACCAAACGCCCCCCCGCCCGCTGTGATCAGGATAATTACGCCGCCGCTCATCAAGGCCATTTCCACGGTATGTGACAGCTCAGCCAGCGTCGGTTTGCGTTGTTGATAGAGCACATAAAGCGCGATAACCGTCGAAACCATCAATGCCAGGTTGGCATTACCGATCAGTTGTGCATACGGCTCCAGCGTCAACCAAATGGAACCGTCTGCTGCGTCCTTGGCAAGTGTTGAGACAACGGTATTGGCCGTGATCATCAACACCGGAAGCACGACTGGTAGCAACGACATCGTGAGCGAAGGCAGTTCCGAATCGTCGAACGGATCGGGTTCCTGTTCGCTACCGATCGCCCGCATCGGGATATTCATCAGCCGGTCGTCGATTTTGGCAAACAGCAATCCCACGAACGCGGCCGGTATCGCCACAATGCCTCCCACCAGAATCATCATGCCGACGTCAATTCCGAGGTTCGCCGCCATGAACAGCGGTCCGGGCGTGGGCGGGACTAGCGTATGCGTTAGCGCCCCACCGGCTGCAATCGCCAGAATGTACTGCAGGTAGTTGTGCTGGGTTTTGCGGTACAGCGATCGGGCCAAGGGCACGAGCAGATAGAAGACGGTGTCGAAGAAGACCGGCACCGACAGCACATAGCCACTTCCCATGAGTGCTAACGGAGCGCGCTTTTCCCCGAGAGCGTTGAGAAACGAGCGGACCACCTTGTCGGCGGCGCCGCTGTCCATCATGCATTTACCAATGACCGCTGCCAGCGCAATCACAATGCCGATGCCACCACAGGCATTGCCAAACGCGACAGCAACGCGGCTGATCTTTTCTCCGGTCTCGCCGGGAGCCAACAGACTGACGAGCATTGCCGCCGTAATCAACGCGATAAACGCGTTGACGCGTAGGGCCAGAATCAACCCGATCACAGTGACGATGCCGATGGCGAGCACGATGAGTGGGTTGATGAATGGCTCCGGTGCTGCGGCAGCAGCACTGTCCTGAAAAGCGAGCACAACGGGGACCAAAGAGTTCCACATAAACAATCGTCTCCAAGCTGTCGCCCAGCGGCGATTCGACAATCGGAATGCTCGCTGTCGTTGGATAGCAAGCGGTCACAAAGCCGAGCGAGTTTTCTGATTGTGAATTTGAGGATAAGTTTTCGCAAAAAGAGGATTTCAGAGCATCGCATACGATGCAGCCGATCGCAACCGAATTCCATGTGTGCTGACGAAGACGCCCGCGCCAGCAGCACTGTTCAGCCGGAGCAAAGTCGGTATGATCAAGTTGGCTCGCGGAAGGAAGGGATGGTCGCTCATCCAAGATTGACGACAAGGACTTTACCCATGACCGAGATGACAGAATACGCCCATGGACAGTTTTCGTGGGTCGACTTGATGGCACACGACATCGAGAAGGCCAAAGCGTTTTACGGAAGTCTGTTCGGCTGGACCGCAACCGACCAGGACACGCAGGGTGGTCCGCCGTATGTCATGTTCCGTTTAGACGGGCACGACGTCGCAGGCATGGGCCAAATGAACGACGAAATGAAGTCGCAAGGCGTTCCACCCATTTGGAACAGCTATGTCAACGTCGACGAAGTCAATGCGGCGACAGAAAAAGCGACCGAACTGGGTGGCACGGTGATTATGCCCCCCATGCAGGTCTTATCGGCTGGTTCGATGGCCATCATTCAGGACTCGACTGGTGCGATGCTTTCGTTGTGGCAAAAGAACGAGCATATCGGCGCTCGACTGGTCAATGTGCCAGGGACATTTAGCTGGAACGAACTAGCCACGCGCGACGTCGAGAAGGCCCGCGAGTTCTTCGGCAAGTTGTTCGGCTGGACGTTTGAAGACAACCCACATGCGCAGTCGAAATACTACGTCATCATGAACGGCGAACGACAGAACGGCGGGATGCTGCAGATGGATGAGAATTGGGGCGATATGCCACCCTATTGGGGCGTTTACTTTACCGTGGATAATTGCGCCACCGCCGTCGACAAGGTGGGGCAACTCGGAGGCCGAACGATCATGCCGCCGTTTGATTTGCCATTTGGGCGCATTGCCGTCGTCCAGGACGACCAGGGATCGGCTTTCAGTCTGTTTGAATTCAATGAGAACGCCGACATCCCGGAATGAAGAAGTCAGCTGTCACCGCCGTCCGCAACCGATGAACCGAAGAATAAGTAGAGCCAAATGATTCCACTGCGGGACAATATTCCGTCGCGTACGACTCCCGTTGTCAATTACACAATGATCGGGCTATGCACGATTGTGTTCTTGATGCAAATGCAGCAGGAAGACGGCAGCGAGCGAATGGTCGAGCAGTATGGAATGATTCCCGCGCGTGTGACCGATCCGAATCGCCCGATCGAAATCCCCCAGCAACAAATCGAACAGACGTCAACCGGGACGCAAGTGAGCCAAACCATGCGGCCGGCCGCGGAATCGCCAATCCCCGGATGGCTGACATTGCTGACCTGCATTTTTCTGCACGGCGGTTGGATGCATTTTCTGGGGAACGTGTGGTTCTTGCACATCTTCGGCGACAACGTCGAGGACTGTTTCGGACACGTCGGCTACGCGATTTTCTATCTCGCCGGCGGAATTCTTGCGAGCTTGGCGCATCTATTAACCGATCCCGGTTCGATGATTCCGACCATTGGTGCCAGCGGTGCGATTGCCGCCGTCATGGGGGGCTACTTTGTGTTGTACCCGCGTGCGCATGTCATCACCCTCGTGCCGATCGTGATCATCCTGCAGATCTTTGTTTTACCCGCCCCTTTCTTTCTGGGTGTGTGGTTTGTTCTGCAATTGATCCAGGGGGCCGCGTCACATGCCGGCGGAGGCGTGGCCTGGTGGGCACATATTGGCGGATTCGCAGCGGGGGCGGCAGCCGCCTGGCTGTTGGAAAAAGGACACATTATCCGGCCGCCGGTCAAAGCTCGGCTGCCCAACACCGATCACTACACTCATTATCGGTACCACCGACCGAATCGCTGGTGACGGCATCGATTTGGCGGCTCGCGTAGCGCCGCTGCCGGCACGACAATCAATGCGAATGATCGGCTACTTGCTCTTTCGCTTGCAGGTAGCGTTTGTAAAGCGGCACGAACAGTGTGATCAGCGCGATGATGCAAAACAAAAGAGATAGCGGCCGAGTTACTAACGGAAGATAGCTGCCGCCCGATTGCATCAAGCCGGCGCTGAGCTTCTCTTCGGCAACGGGCGAGAGAATGAACCCGATCACAAACGGTGCCAGCGGTATGCCGACGCGCTGCATGGCAAACCCAATGGCGCCGAAGCTTAACATCACCCACACATCGAACATGCGATTCGAAAGCGCATACGATCCAACGACGCAAAACACGAGGACGATTGGAATCAAATAGACCCGCGGGAACTGCATCAGCCGGGCCAGCAATCCCGCCGAGGCAACCATCATGACGAACATAGCACAGTTGGCGAATAACATGGTGAGCATGATTGTGTACGCCACGTCGGGATGCGCTTCGAACAACAGCGGTCCCGGTTGCAAACCGTGGATGACCAACGCCCCCAAAAGAATGGCGTCGATCACGCTGCCGGGGATGCCCATGGCGATGAGCGGAATTAGCGCCCCACCGACGGTGGCGTTGTTCGCTGCTTCCGAAGCGACGATCCCTTCTTCCGATCCGTGACCGAACTCCTCGGGCGTGCGCGAGAAATTGCGGGCAGCACTGTAGGCCATCATCGAACCGATGTTGGCACCAATCCCGGGCAGGATACCAATCCAGGTGCCGATAAATCCGGAGCGAACCAGATTGACCCCTTGCTTGGACCAATCACGCAGCGACATGAACATGCCCTGCCGACTGACGGGAACGGCTTCGGCCTGGCGATTCACCGAGAGGATCTCTTCAATGATTTGGCTCACCGCGAAAAGGCCGATTAGTACCGGCAGCAGTTTGAGACCATCGTTCAGTTCCGCATACCCGAACGTTAACCGCAATTCCCCGGTGGAGGGCGACATGCCCGGCATGCTGACTAAAATTCCCAACAGCCCGGAAAGCACACCGAGCAACAACGATTTGCCGGACACCGACGCGATGAGAAACAAGGTCATCAGCACGAGCGCAAAGAATTCGAAATAGCCCAATCGAGTGGAAAATTCAGCCATCGGGGCGGACAGCAGAATCAAGAAGAACCACGAAATCAGCCCACCGACGAACGAGGCGGTAATCCCCAACCCTAAAGCGCGCCCCGGTTTCCCACTGCGTGCAAGGGGATAACCATCGAAGGTGGTCATGATCGAAGCGGGCGTTCCCGGCATGCGCAAGAGTGTGGCGGTCAACAATCCGCCGCTGATCGATCCGACGTACATCGAAACCAACAGAACCAACGCGTCCGAGGCGGACATGTGATAGGTCAATGGCAGCGACAACGCGATCAGCATGGCGCCGGTCAGGCCGGGGATCGCACCGACTGTGATGCCCAAAGCGGTTCCCAGCAGCATCAACAGCAGCGGCACAGGTGTACACAATTGCTGAATTGCGGCGACGAATTCTTCCATTCCGATACCGTATCACGCTGCCATGGGAGTCGAGGCACGCGGCCAACTCAATTGTGAAAGGGGTCGTAGAAATCGGGAGATTTGCGAGTATGAGGCATCGACCGACGGTCAACAAGCCAGGAAAGCGAGGGGATGAAGCGATTCGCATTGTGGCACCGATGAACATCGAATCGCATTTAGCTCGGTCGTCATGCAGACCACGGGACCGAGCCGGACGCTAGTTCAGCCACGCTGCGGGAGTCTCAAAATCGATGCCACTGCCTGGGGCAGGAGAAAGTTCTTGTTTCGGGGAGACCGGCGTCGGCAAAGGCGCAAGTTCAAAGGATGATTGAAATTGAGAAAAACCGAAAAAATCTACGCAATCGTGTAATATCAGCGGCTGCGGCGGTATTAAGTGTTAAGGATTCATTCATACTCATACTTGCACGTTTATTTTGGAAGTCGGCAGCGGTCCCGCCCCCAAGGCCTGTCGGACGATGAGAATTAAATCACCGTTTGCTTAGGCCTCGGGACCAGCATGCCACCGTTTTCGATGTCGGACGAATTCGTTAAACTACTAACCAATTGTCAGGACAGGCTTTACGCTTACATCGTCACGTTGATGGGTAATCGGGACCAAGCACGCGATGTGCTTCAGGAAACGAATATCGTGTTGTGGCGTAAGGTGGACAGCTTCAAGCCGGGAACCGACTTTCACGCATGGGCGTGCAAGATTGCCTATTATCAGGTGTTGGCGGCGCGACGAGACGCAACGCGCAGCCGAATCGTGTTTAACGATAAATTGGTGGAAGTGCTTTCCACTGAAGTTCAAGATCATCAAGAGGGATTAGAGAGCAGGCGACGAGCCCTGCAAAACTGTATCGACGAGTTACCGGCACGTCATCGCCAGCTGATTCAGCGGCGCTATCTGGACGCCATGCCGTTAAAAAAGATTGCCTCGGAACTGGGGCGAACGGTCACATCGACCACCGTTGCACTTTACCGGATCCGGCTCGCATTATTGCAATGTGTGCGGGCACGGACAGCTGAGACAAATTCGTGAGTACTGAAGAACCCACCCCCCAAGCAAGCCTCGAAGACTTTGAAAGGCTTGTCATCGGCCTGTTGGACGGCAGTCTTACTGCCGACGAGCGAGAAAGGCTGAATGAGCTACTTCAAAGTGACGAGCGGGCTCGCCAAACGTATATCGATCTGATCGAGATTGATGCTTTGCTGACGCGAGAATTCGCCCAGCCGCTCAATCTCGGGCAGGTCGATACGCCCAAACGCCGTCGTTCGATTCTCAAGGTCGCCGCGGTTGCCCTGGCGCTGTTCGTCGGCTCGCTATCGCTGTTCGTCTTACTACGGCCAGACCAAAAGGAGCCAGTCGCGTTTGAAGAACAGCGAGCTCCGATGGCGATGCCGCCTGTTGTCGCCAATGTGATTTCAACCACAGATGCCATCGTGCTCCGAGGTGTGACCGAGTTGGTATCGGGAGCGCCAATCCGCAAAGGGGATCGTTTGTACCTCTCCCAGGGAATGGTCGACATTGCTTTTGAAAATGGCACGTTGCTGACGCTTTCGGAAGGATCGACGTTGATTATTGAGTCGGACGCGAGTTGCCGACTCGACAAGGGGCGATTAATCGCACGCATGTCCGACGAATCGTCCGAGTTCGTCGTTCGTGCCGGGACTGCAATTTTTAAGGATCTGGGAACCGAGTTTGGAGTGGTCGCCTACGACGATGTCGCAGCCGACTTGCACGTTTTCGACGGGAAGGTCGAAGCCGTTTCGACCAAGACGACAGGCGGTACGACAGAGCCGGTTGCAGTCAGCAAAGGGGAAGCCATTCGGTTCGCTCACCGATCTCAGGAAGCCAAACGGATCGTTTGTTCGGCACACGACTTTAAGGATTTGTTTGCCTATTCCCACGGAATCTTGGCGTTGCATGGTCAGGTCGAATACGACGTTTCCCAACCACAGTCGCTGAAGGCCAATGCCTATGAAGGCAAAGTTGCGAAACTTGTTCGCGAAGCGCAAGGCCTTCAACTCGACGAACCGATTCCGTTGGAAATGGCCCCTCGCCAGGACGAGTTAATGTTGCATCCCGACCAGCGCGTGGACAGCTACGTGTTGCACTTTGATCCTGTCGGCCAAGGCCCCAAAGCTTTGCAAATTCGTGGCACGATCATTTTCCGTGGGAGAATTGTCGGCTTGATCGCCAGTTCCGAAGGACTTGCGACAACCGACCGCCTGTTTTCGTCTGGAAGTATTCAATTCTCGACCGAAGGGAATGGGAAAGAACGCCGCGGAAGCATGGAAGCGAATGATACGGTGAGCATCAGCGATGATGGGCACAGTCTCGAGTTCTCGCTCGATGTTCGAAATGGCCGTGATTCGTCCGAGTTCGATCAGATTCGAATCCTTGTCGAGTCACCGCAATCGTCCGGCGGCGATGATTCGTTCGGGCAATTCTCTGTTGATTGTGGCGATTCTCGCGCACGACGCATGCATGAATGGAAGCGTCGATTTCGAGAGGAATTCGACGGCCAAGGCGAATGCCACGACGCTGCCGGATAAGACTCTCGGTGAGGCGAACGAAGCGTCACCGAGCATAACGCGAACAGGTCTTATCCTGGCAGAATTCCCCACACTTCGGCAGAGTCGTTGCGCATAGCCGTGTCGTCCAACAAATCGATTCGCTGCTTCACGACTTCCGAACATCGTGTGAGGTTGCAAGCCGATTCCGGCCCGCGAACGGCTGCCCCCGCCGGGCGAACATCGCGAAGGGACGCGTGCTCTAGCGATTTGGTCGGGAATTGTGCAATGATACAGTGATAGCTTTTTCACATAACGCAACCTGCTTGCGGTGTTAAGATTTCTAAGACCTTTGGAGCGATGCGTACGATGCTGAATTTAATTTGCCGCTTTGCGATGATCTGCCTGATATCCTTGGGTCTCACAGAATCTGGCTGGAACACCACGCTGGCCGCCCAAAGCCCCAATGTCATCCTGGTCATGTGCGATGATCTGGGCTGGGGCGATGTCGGATACAATGGGAACAAAACTGTCCACACTCCGAATATCGACGCCATGGCGCTGGGGGGAATGCGATTCAATCGGTTTTATGCAGCGGCTCCGGTTTGTTCTCCCACGCGTGGTTCGGCAATAACCGGTCGGCATCCGTTTCGGTATGGGGTCTTTTCAGCAAACACGGGACATATGCGGGACGGCGAAACCACTTTAGCGGAATTCCTCGGCAAAACAGGTTATGCCACCGGGCATTTTGGAAAATGGCATTTGGGCACTCTTACAACGACGGAGAAGGACGCAAATCGGGGCGGCCCCAAAGGTGCCAAACATTTTTCACCCCCGCAGGACAACGGATTTGACGTCTGTTTTTCGACGGAGTCAAAGGTCCCGACGTGGGATCCAATGATCAAGCCGCCGATGGCCGGTAACAAATGGTGGGATCCGGTGACCGACCCATCAAAGGAAATTGTTTACGGGACTGCGTATTGGGACCATCACGGCCAGCGTGTTACCGAGAATCTACGCGGAGACGACTCTCGAGTTATCATGGACCGAGCGATCCCGTTCATTCGATCCGCCGTCGAAAACGAAAAGCCCTTTTTTGTGATCGTCTGGTTCCATGCGCCTCACTTGCCTGTAGTCGCCGGACCGAAATACACCGAGATGTATCGCGATCTCGATGGATACGCACAGCATTTCTTCGGGTGTATCACCGCATTGGACGAGCAAGTCGGTCGGCTGCGTAACGAACTGAGGACTTTGGGCGTCGCCGAGAACACTTTGGTTACGTTCTGCTCCGATAACGGCCCTGAGGGCTCGAAACGGGCATCAGCCGATGATATTAAAGGGGGACCAGGTTCGGCCGGTCCGTTTCGTGGCCGTAAACGCGATTTGTACGAAGGGGGCATTCGGGTCCCGGGGATTATTGAATGGCCGGCACAAATCGCAGCCGGCTCTGTCACCGATTTCCCTGCCGTGACCAGCGATTATCTGCCCACAATCCTTGATGCGGTCGGTGCCGAATTGGCTGACGATCGACCGCTTGATGGTATCAGCTTGTTGCCAGTTTTTGCCGGCGAAATGACAGAGCGGCCTCGTCCGATCGGCTTCGAAGCGCCGACTCGCGTTGCACTCAGTGACAACCGATACAAATTGATTCGATACAACAAGGGATCGCGTGAGGGCAACGATCAAAAGCTGTCACACAAATCTAATCAGTTCGAGCTCTACGACTTGATTGAAGATCCGGGTGAATCTCAGGACCTCGCCGACAAGTATCCCGAAATTGTTGGCCGAATGAAAAAGACTCTCGAAGAGTGGCGTGAGTCGTGCCGCCGGAGCTTGGATGGCGACGACTATGAATGAGCGATTGTCGGAAGCAACTTCCGATCGAGCCACTCGAACTCGATGAAGGCCTTGTCATGGGACATCCAATACAGATTACGTTGGGCGATGTTTCCCTCGAAGCGGAATTGAACGATTCTGAAACCGCCCGCGAGATCTACGAGGCGTTACCGCTGGAAACCTCGGCGAGCCGCTGGGGTGACGAATTCTATTTTTCAACACCCGTGCAGCGATCAGCTGCAGCTGATGCGCGTGCAGAGTTTGCCGTGGGCGAACTCGGGTACTGGCCTCCGGGCAGCGCCTTTTGTATCTTCTTCGGCCCGACCCCGGTATCACGAGGCGATGTGCCCACGATGGCCAATCCGGGGAATCCCATTGGGCACATTACTGACGATGTCGAACCGCTCAAGTCGATATCAGGCGGCGTCGAAGTGCGAGTCGAAGCGATTTAGTTCCGATCGACATCGGCGAATGACTGGAAGCGGTTTCTATCCAGCCAAACGTTCTTCCACACGTTCGTTATGGGCGGGTAGCCATACTTGGCCAGCTCCTTGCTGTTCGAAGAGTTGTGCCAGGTGTTGATGGCACGTAAAGAACAACACTTGATGCCCGCGCCCTGCGAATTCCAAAAGCTCATTGACGGCGGCCTCACTGCGTTCTTCGTCGAAGTTGACGAAGACGTCGTCGAGCACCATCGGAAGCTCGATGCCTTGCTCGGCCAATTGCTGAAC